>NZ_JACJSM010000019.1 GCF_014698145.1 Oscillatoria sp. FACHB-1406
AGTCTCCAGGATTTTTTGACGAAACTCCGTCGAATAGGCTTTCATAATGGCATTTCTAACCTTCTCTTTGACTGTACCTCACTCACGTGAAAATTGCTATAATAACATTTCCGTCCTCGCAATGGGTCTTTCTAAAAGTGTTTCTGGGTTTAACTCTCTTCCGAATGTTCCCGACGAACTCGACGGGATTGTTAAGACGGATGACAATGATTCTAAAGGAGTCTACGCGGGGAGCGAATATCTCAACGAAGCGTTTGATTTTCGCACTTTACGCAATAACCTCAGAGGACATCAAATTCTTCATATTGCTACGCACGGCAACTTTCAGCCTGGACGACCAGAAGATTCGTATTTACTGCTAGGAACGGGCGACAAATTAGCCATTCCTGAAATCGCCAAATTGCCCGCTTTAAATGACTTGCATTTAGTGACCTTAAGTGCTTGCGAGACGGCACTAGGGGGAGAAGGAAACGATGGGGTAGAAATTAATAGTATAAGCTATTATTTTCTCAATCAAGGGGCAAAAGCGGTTTTGGCTTCGCTCTGGTTAGTGAACGATGCGAGTACGGCGCAATTGATGCAGGATTTCTATCAAAATTTGTCGCAGGAAATGCCGATAACGAAAGCAGAAGCGTTACGACAAGCGCAGTTAAAAATGTTGTACTCAAAAGCTTCGCTAAATTTTTCGCATCCCTACTATTGGTCGGCGTTTATTTTAATCGGCAATGGGTTTTAAATAGGGCTTGCTGAGCAAGTCCCGCTAGCTGACCTCACCTACGAATTATATTGACTTCAGGTGGCTGAAACTCAGGAACTTATCCAGTAATAGAGTGAGGTTGGAGAGGCAGATAGATGCAAAATTCGCTACCCTGACCTAATTGCGACTGAACTTCAAGTTTCCCGCCATGTTTTTCTTCAATAATTTGTCGCGCGATCGCAAGTCCTAAACCCGTACCTTTCCCTACGTCTTTGGTCGTAAAGAGGTAGTCAAAAATCCGAGATTTAAGATATTCGGGTAAACCCGTACCGTTGTCGGCGATCGAGATTTTTACTCCATTTCCTTCTACTTTTGTTTTAATGCTGATGCGATTCTGACAGGTTTTAATTTCGGCAAAGCTTCGTCCTAAATTAGACTCCTCTAACGCATCGATTGCATTAGCAATAATATTCATAAAGACCTGATTTAACTGTCCGGGGAAACAGGGAACTAGCGGCAATTCACCATAGTTTCGCTCGACTTGAATTGCCGGACGCAAATCATTCGCTTTGAGTCGATATTTCAAGATCAGCAGGGTACTGTCAATTCCTTCGTGCAGGTTGGCACTAACTTTGGACTGGTTATCGGCGCGGGAGAAGGTGCGGAGGCTGGTACTGATGGATTTGATGCGCTCGGTAGCCCCGAGCATGGCATCGAGTAGTCTGGGCAGATCCTCCATTGAGAATTCTAGATCGATGTCTTCGGCGTGGTCTTGAATTTCTGAAACTGCATTGGGGTAATGTTGATGATATAGGGCTAAATGTTCGAGTAAATCCTTCACATAGTCTTTGCCATTGTTAATACTGCCATTGAGAAAGCCGATCGGATTGTTGATTTCGTGGGCGACTCCGGCGACTAAATTTCCCAAGGATGCCATTTTTTCGCTTTGGACAATTTGTAATTGGGATTGTTCCAATTGTTGGACATAGTTTTGGGCTTGTTGATAAAGTCTGGCGTTTTCGAGAGAAATAGCGGCTTGGGTACACAGGAAATTCAGGATCGGGAGGCGATCGCGGGAAAATACGCCACGGGTAGAGCGATTTTCTAGGTAAACAATACCGCGTAAATTGCCTTGGTTGAGAATAGGCAAACACAATACGCTCTTAGGCTGATGGTGGCGCATATAATCGCTAATGACAGGCAGATCGGTGTCGAGATCGTCGATCGCAACTGTCGTCAAGGTATTCTTCACGTACTGAATCAGTTTGAAGGGAACGCTGGGATTATTCTCAAGCGGTGCAGATTGCAGCGCTTTTTTCACGTACTGAATCATTTTGACGGGAACGGTAGGATTATCCTCGAGGGATGCAGATTGCAGCGTGACTTGCTCGAGATTGGCGATGACTCGGACTTGCCATTGGTTATCTCGAGCCAACATTAAGGCACAGTAGTCAGCGCCAGAGTTTTCCAGCATTGTCTGGGTTAGGGTTTGCAGGAGTTCATCCAGTTCGATCGTCCGGGCGAGGGTCTGAGAGACTTGCAATAGGGTCGCAAAATCTAGGGTTTGGTTGATGCTGGAGGAACTTTGACCGGAGGTAGAATAGGCGGAGTAGGTCGGGGCAGAGAGACTCACTAAGGTTTCTAAAACGGTGAGGGGTTGGTTTGCTTTTTGTAGGATGGGTTGCAGGAGTTGGGGATAGCGTTGTTCTAAGTGGGTAATTTTGGCTTTGGCTCCCCAGCGGGCATAATTATAATAGGCTTCCTGCATATAGCCGCTCGCGACTTTCTCTTTGCCCCAAGCGAGGTAAAATTTAGCAGCCAGTTCGTTGGCGAGGGCTTCTTCTTGGATGTAGCGGTTGGCTTTCGCTTCAGCAATGGCGCGATCGTATAAGTCGATCGCGTCTGCACGATTTCCTAAAATTTGCTGCTGTTCTGCCTGAATTAGATAGCACCGATGCGTGAAGTTCATGGGGGCATGGGTTTCCCAATGACGCAGGCGATCGAGATCGGTGGCAATCGCATTGTTGGAGTCAGCCGTAGGTTCGGGTCTGTTGGCGAGCAGCGTCAGTGCGTGGTAGAAGTAAAAGACCGCATAAAATGCAATACCAATAATGCCCCCAATTGCCCCTTCAGCCGCTCGAGCGATTTCAAGGGCTTCTTGGGGCGACCCGAAATGGTAGGTCAAAATCAGTTTTTGGATATAGTATTTCCCAATGGAGTAAGTGTCTCCTGCTGCTTGATGTTGCGGCAATCGCAGGGTTTCATTGTAGACCGAACCAATCAGGTCTTTGGGCTGTGCCGTTTCGCCTAACCAATTCAGAACAGCTTGCTGTCCGATTTGATGAAAGTTGAGCGCAGTGGTTTGATTGAGTTGAGCGATCGCGTTGCCATAATATTGCATTTCGGTTTGCAATTGCACTAAGTCATTCCCAGCGGCATACGCCAGCAAACAATGGTTATAAGCACAGTAGGCAGCAAATTCTAAATCTCCAGTGTCCAGCCCCGCCTGATAGCCTTGACGCAGGGGTTCTAGCGTCTTTTGTAATGAACCCTGCCAGATGCGTGCAAAGGGATAAACGAGATTGAAAATTTTGGCTTTGAAGCGCGTCGCTTGCAATTTTTCCATTAAGACGATCGCAATATCCGCCGAACGATTGCCCGCAACAATTTCATTCTCAAAAGCACAAAGGATCAATCCGTAAGTCGCAAAAGCATACGATGTTTCCGCAGCCAGACCGAACGAGAGCGAAAGTTCGATTTGTTTCAAAACAATCAAAGGATAAAGGGCTGGAGCGCCAATATAGGCGGCTGAAGCCATGTTACTCAAAAGCGCGATCGCTGCTAATTTGCTCGGTTCTTCCATGAGTGGAAGTTCGGCGACATCTGCAATGGTTTCGAGTTGTTGTCGAATCCCTTTAAGGGCATTCGGTAGCATTTCCGAGGTGGGCTGTTCGGGTAAGATGACACCGAGGGTTTCGAGGGTATTGCGACCGACTTGAATCGCCTCAGAGAGTTGATTGCGAGCGATAAAAGATTGAATTTGAACTTCGATGGCTTTAATGCGATCGAGCGGATTCTTTACCTCTTGTAGAATGGTAGCGACGTATCGATCCACTTGCTCGAATGCCCCCACCAAACAGGCAGAATTTGCTGCTTCAACGTAGAGTTCAAGGGCGAATTCCGGTTGCTGCCAAACTCGATCGACAAGCTGCAAGGCGATTTCACAGTATTGAGCAGAGGCTGCATAAGCCGCTGAGAGTCGAGCTTTGCGAGCGGCATTCAAGTTAAGGCGAGCAATCCGATCGCGCTCGAGGGCCGTATCAATTCCCTCGAGACCGAGATTGAATTGACTGATAATGGTAAAGATTTGTTCGTCTAGGGAGGTTGCTGGAGTTTGTGCGAGTAAAAGTCGCCCAATGTTTAGGTGTATGCCTTGTTTTTGAGAATCTGGAATGAGGGAATAGGCGGCTTGCTGGACGCGATCGTGCAAAAATCGATAGACGGGATTGATACTATCGCGAACATCAGCTATCTCTATCTCTTCGGCTTGAAAGAACTTATAGATCTGAGTGGTAGGTACAATCAAGCCTTCTTGTAACGCTTTCCACAGGGCTGTCGCAGTCGCGATTTGCGATTGCTCGGAAACGATCGCTAAAGTCGCTAGATCGAACTGATTGCCCACGCAAGCGGCTAACTTCAAAACTTGTTGGGTTTCCTCTGGCAACTTCTGCAATTTCTGGGCCATAAATTCAACCACATCATCGAGAAGGGTGAGGGCATTGACTTGAGTCATGTCACATTGCCAATAGCCCCGCGCCGCTACGCGGATCCCTGCGGGATCGCGAGCAAAGGTAATGTATCCATCTTCATACAAGGCTTTAAGGAATTGCGTGGTGAAAAAGGGATTACCTTTAGTTTTGCGATCGACCAGTTGGGTCAAGGGTTGCGCCCGTTCTCGGCTGCAATTCAAGGTATCGGCAATCAGATGATTGGTATGTTCTGGGGTTAATGGAGTGAGGGTAATCGTATTAATGAGCGCGCCCGCTTTTTTCAGTTCCTCTAGGGTCAGCATCAATGGATGCGCGGGCGAGACTTCGTTATCCCGATAGGCCCCCAACATCAACAGATAGCCTTTACCCTTCATTAATAGCTCGATCAACTGAAGCGAAGCCAAATCTGCCCACTGCAAGTCATCGAGAAAAATAACTAAGGGATGTTCGGCGGCGGTAAAGACCTGAATAAACTTCTGGAACAGTAAGTTAAAGCGATTCTGCGCCGCCGTTCCCGATAGTTCCGGTGCAGGGGGCTGCGAACCGATAATGCGTTCTAATTCTGGAATCACCTCCGTCAACACTTGACCGTTTTCGCCCACTGCTTCTAAAATCTGCGCTTTCCATTGGGCTAATTGGGTGTCGGACTCTGAAAGCAGTTGTCCCATTAAATCGCGTAACGCTCGGACAAATGCAGATAGAGGGATATTGCGATTCAACTGGTCGAATTTGCCTTTGATGAAGTAACCTTTTTGCCGCGTGATGGGTTTGTGGACTTCGTTGACTAGGGCGGTTTTACCAATCCCGGAAAAGCCCGCGACTAGCATCAGTTCGACTTCCCTGTGTTCCTCACGGCTAAGGGGACATACCACCGGACTAGAAACTCGCTCAAAGGCATCAAGCAGGATCTGCACTTCTGCTTCTCGACCGTAGAGCTTTTCGGGAATGTTGAAGCGATCGCATACGTCCCGCTGTCCTAATTGAAAATCTGCGATCGCTCCTGTTTCTCGCCACTGCATCAAACACTGTTGTAAATCGTGCTTGAGTCCCAAGGCACTTTGATAGCGATCTTCGGCATTTTTTGCCATTAGTTTAGCGACGAGCGCCGCTACCATAGGCGGTACGGAAGCGTTCGCCCGATCGAGAGGTACGGGCATTTTGGCAATATGACAATGCACCAGTTCCAGCGGATCTTCTGATTCAAACGGCAGATGTCCGCTCGAGAGTTGGTACAACGTCACCCCCAAGCTATAAAAATCAGCGCGGTAATCAATAGCGCGATTCATGCGTCCGGTTTGTTCTGGAGACAGATAGGCTAGGGTTCCTTCTAAGATATTTGGATTTTGGATCTCTTGGGTTTCCTTGGGCAGCAAGGAAGCAATACTGAAGTCGATCAGCTTGACTTGTTTTGATTCTGGATGAATCAGAATATTGGCCGGTTTGACATCTTTGTGGATGACGCGATTGGCGTGTAAGTTGTGGAGGATGTCTGTCAGTTGCAACGCGATCGCCAGTACGTCTGTCAGGTTTAAGGGATGGGTTTGATGATACTCGCGCAGCGAAACGTCGCCAAAGTCTTCCATCACCAGCGCATAGCCGTTGCGGTACGCTTCTAAACTGTAAGGACGAATGATACCTGGAATGTTTAGGTTCTTAGCGATTGTATATTGATTGCGGAACTGTAACAAATCGTTGAAGGTCGGATAGTCTTGTTGCAGTAGTTTGACTGCGACAGACTGCTCGTCAACTAAGCGAACACCTCGGTAGACAACAGTTTTACTGCCACAATACAGAGTTTCCAATAGACGATAGCCGGATAGAGCAACGGTGGCACTCGCCGAGGCGTTCATCGGTACTTGCTTCATGGAATGCAATCTTAAGAGCGTTATACTTAATTAGACATCTCCTAAATCAATTATGAAGCGCTTTTCCGATACGGACAATAATCTAATTTTGTGAGAGGTCTATACCCGAAGAATTGCGCTAACGAACGGGCAAACTCAGAATAAATTCGGTTCCTTTGCCGACTTCCGATGTGACATCGATCGCTCCGCCGTGTTTTTCAACAATAATTTGCCACGCGATCGCCAGTCCTAATCCCGTACCTTTTCCGACAGTTTTTGTCGTGAACAGATGCTCGAAGATGCGATTTTTGAATTCTACCGCTATTCCGGGGCCGTTATCAGCGATTGTGATGTTTGCCCTTTCTCCTTCTAAGCGAGTCTCAATAGTAATGCGATTGGGATGGGTTTGAATTTCTGTCAAACTACGGCCTGCATTAAACTCCTCCAAAGCATCGATCGCGTTAGCAATAATATTCATGAATACCTGGTTTAGCTGTCCCGGAAAACAAAAAATTTCTGGGACTTGACCGTAGTTCGTGACGATTTCAATTGCCGGACGAATGCTGTTAGCTTTTAAGCGATGGCGGAGAATCAATAAGGTACTATCAATTCCTTCGTGAATATTAAAAAGTTGCTTGGCTTCGCTGTCGGAACGGGAGAAGGTACGGAGGCTTTTACTGATCGATTTGATACGGTTTCCACCGTCTTTCATCGCCTCGATCAACTTCGGAAAGTCCGAGCGCAGGTAATCAATATCAATTGCTTCTAATTCTTCTTCAATTTCTAAGCCCGGTTGAGGAAATGTTTTTTGATATAGGTCGATGATATCTAACAAGTTACTCATGTAATCTTGTGCAACATTAATATTTCCAATAATACAACCGACAGGATTATTGATTTCGTGAGCAACTCCTGCTACCAAGTTTCCTAAAGCGGACATTTTTTCGGACTGTATCAGTTGCACTTGCATTCCTTGCAGTTCTGCTAGGGTTTTTTCCAACTGTTGAGATTTATCGTGCAGTTGTTGGGTGTAAGTTTGGGATTGTTGGTAGAGTGTCGCATTCTTTAGGGAAATTGCCGCTTGGGAACACAGAAATTTTAATAACTCAACTCGCTCGCTCGTAAATGCACCATTTGTAATGGCGTTTTCGAGATATAATACACCAATAAGTTTGCCTTGATTCAGAATTGGCGTGCAAAATAAACTTTGAGGTTGATGTTTGATAAAATAGCGATCGCTCGCCATGCTCGGATAACTTTTAGAATCAGTTGTTACGGTTTCTAAAGTACGTTCTACATAGTGAATTACACTGGTTGGTAAATGTTGGCACTCATCAACAGGTTTAGGGAAAAAAGATAAGATAGCACGATCTACATATTTGATTACTGCTTGTAACTCCCCATCGCGATCGAGGAATAAAGCCGCTTTATCTGCCCCAGAGTTATCCACGACCACTTGCATTAAAGTTGCCAGTAGTTTTTCGAGATGGATTTCGCTATATAGGGATTGAGCGACTTTCAATATCGTATTAATATCGAGTAAGTTAGAAATAGAAATAGAACCACTAGAGACAGTTTGATGTAAGGGAACAAGGGTGTTAGATGAAGTGGTGAGGGGCGAGTTCTGCTCGCCAATCTGCATTCTTTGCAAAATTTGACTTAGCAGTTGGGGATAGCGAGTTACTAAGTCTTCTACCTTAGCTTTTGCTCCCCATTTGGCGTAGCAATAATAGGCTTCTTGCATATAGCCCGCTGCTACTTTTTCTTTGTCCCAATTGAGGTAAAATTTGGCGGCGAGTTCGTTGGCTAAAGCTTCTTCTTGAATGTAGCAGTTAGCTTTTGCTCCTTTGATGGCGCGATCGTACCAATCTCCAGCCTCATATAGCTTTCCTAAAACTCGGCATTTCTCCGCTTCCACTAAATCGTATTTATGTTGGTGATTCATGGGAGCGTGGTTTGCCCAATACTGCTGTAATGGCATTTGATTTTGGGTCGCGCGCTCTACAATTTCTAAGGTGCGATCGGAATCTCGATCGCATTTTCCCAGCGCAATCAAAGACTCGTAAAAATACAACGAGGCTTCATGGATTAACCCCGCACCTGCCATAAAATAGCGTCTGACTTCTAGGGCTTGGTTTTGGGCGCGATCGAGTTCCCCAAACCAAAAGCAAAGTATCATTTTGTAGAGATTAAAAGTATACAAACCCGATTCATCACGAGTAGACTGAAGTAAAGGGAGCAATTCTGTTTCTTGCAAAATTTCTCCTGTCAAACAGGTGGGATCCGGTGCTAAACCCAGTAAATTTGATGTCGCTTGCCAGCAGATACGAGCGTAAGTGGCTGTGGTCAATTGATTGAGTTGCGTCATCTCATGGCAGTAAGCGCGACTCTCTTTCTCCACAGTTTCTAGAGGCTGACCGCTCACAAAAGAATGTTGACAAAAACTGTGTCCGTTATGCCCAACGAACTCTAAGTTGCCAAATTCTAAAGCAGTTGCGTAACCTTCTTGTAGGAGAGAAAGCGTTTCTTTCAGGTGAGATTTGCGGTGCATCAAAAATACCGCTAACATTAACAATACTTCTGGTTTGCTGGCTTTAGCATCGAGTTTTGCAAGGATCTGAAGCGCTAAGGAACCATACTGTGCTGCGGTATCCACGGCTCTCAAAAAATTGCATAGAATGATGCCATAGTTTGTATAAATGTACGCCGAAACTGAGGTATTGCCGTACTGAATTAAAAACTTGACGGAGAAACAAACCAGTAGCGGATATAAGGGCGAACCCGAAAGAAAAGCGGGGGCCATAATGCTTTTAGCGATCTGGACAATACCAATGATTTTGCGATCGCTCATCTCGGGCAGGCGAACTAGATCGGCAATTTCGCGGTCTGCGATAAGTTCGTCTATCTCCTGAATAACCTGTTGAATATCTGCTGGTGTTGGTGATTCGGGAAAAGTTAGGCCAAGCTGTTCTAAAAGTCCTTGACCGATGGTTACGGCTTCAGCCAGCTTATTTTGAGAGGCGCTCGCTTGAATTTTAATACAGTAGACATTGATTTGTTCGACTAAAGAACGCGATCGCGCGATAACCGTCTCAATGAACTGTTCCATCGATTCCAAGTCACCGCACAGCATTGCTAATTCAGCGGCTAACTCATGGAACTCTAAACTCATTGCATATTGCCGACCCCAAGCATTTTCTCCCAGCAGGGACAATCCTTTGTTAGCATATTCGCGACCTGCATTATAAGCCGTAGTGCTTCGAGCTTTACGGCAGGCAATCAAATTGAGTTGGGCTAATTCATCGCGTTCTTTTTGCTGAGTAATGAAAGCAGTTCCGTAGTTTAATTGATTGACTAACTCAAAAATGCGTTCTTCCCTAGCGGCAGGGGAAATTTGTTGCAGTAGGAGTTGCCCGATTTGGTAATGAGCGAGCGCCCGCTCGGCTTCCGGAACCAGGGAGTAAGCGGCTTGTTGGACGCGATCGTGTAAAAACCGATAAGGAACTGCTATATTTTGAGTTGTTAATGTCTCTTCTGTTTCAGTTAAGAAAAATTTGTAAGTCTCATTAATCGGAAGAATTAATCCAGATTGCAAAGAACTCCACAATGCTCTAGCCGTTTCGGTTTCTGACTGCTCGCAAACAATTGCTAAAGTTTGAAGCTCGAATTGCGCCCCGATACAAGCTGCCAATTTTAAGACATCTTGCGTCTCAGCAGGCAGTTTTTGTAACTGAATCGACATGAATTCAACGATATCATCGGTCAAGATATGAAGTTTTACGCGAACGAGATCGCACTGCCAATAGCCCGCATTGATATCAAATTTTATAAAGTCATCATCATACAATGCTTTCAATAATTGGGTGGTAAAAAACGGGTTTCCTAAAGTTTTTTGATAAATGACTTGTGTTAAAGGCTTTGCAATTTCACAAGAGCATTTTAATGTTGCCGCAACCAATTGGTTAATGTGGGACAAAGCCAAGGGTAATAGCGTTATCTTGTCAATCGTAACTCCGACTTTATTTAATTCATCTAATGTAAAAGTTAAGGGATGAACTGGCGAGACTTCATTATCTCGATATGCTCCTAAAATCAATAAATATTCTGTATCTTTCATCAATAATTCTAGCAGCTTCAACGATGCCCCATCTGCCCACTGCAAGTCATCGATAAAGATAACGAGGGGATGTTCTACACTCGTGAAGACTTTGACGAATTTTTGGAAGAATAAATTGAATCGATTCTGAGCAGCACTACCCGTTAATTCTGTGACTTCTGGTTGTTTTCCAATAATCCGTTCTAATTCGGGAATAACTTCAACAATAACTCCCCCACTTTCTCCGACTGCGTTCAGGATTTTGGTTTTCCACTCCCACAGTTGTGCATCGGATTCTGAAAGTAATTGCCGGATTAAATCGCGGAAGGCTTGCACGAACGCCGAAAAGGGAATGTTGCGGTTCAATTGGTCGAATTTTCCCTTAATAAAATACCCTTTCTCTCGCACGATGGGCTTGTGGATTTCATTGATTGCTGCGGTTTTCCCAATCCCTGAATATCCCGCCACTAGCATCACTTCTGAGGCTCCTGCTGCTACGCGCTCGAACGCCTCCAACAATCTCTTGACTTCAGCTTCCCGTCCGTAAAGCTTTTCTGGGATGATGAAGCGCTCGCATACATCTCGCTTTCCTAACTCAAACTCATTGATGCTTTGATTTTCTTGCCATTGCTTTTGGCATTGTTCGAGGTCGTATTTTAACCCCAAGGCGCTCTGATATCGGTCTTCAGCATTTTTGGCGAGTAGTTTCAAGACGATGTGCGACAATTGCGGTGGAATGCTGGGGTTAATCTCGTGGGGCGCAACGGGCGACTGGGCGATGTGAGCGTGGACGAGTTCTAGGGCTTCTGGGGATTGAAACGGCAGTTGCCCGCTTAGCAGTTGGTAAAGGGTGACTCCTAAACTGTAGAAGTCGCTGCGGTAGTCTACACCTCGATTCATCCGGCCGGTTTGTTCTGGGGAGATATAAGCCAGGGTTCCTTCCAAGACGTTGGGATTCTGGATTTGTTGGGTTTGTTTGGGCAGGTTTGATGAGAGGCTGAAGTCTATCAGTTGAATTTGCCCGGTTTCAGGCTTAATGAGGATGTTGGCGGGTTTGATATCTTTGTGAATGATGCGTTCGGCGTGCAGTTGCTGCACAATCTCAGCGATTTGTAGGGCGATGTCGAGTTGAGAGGATAAGCTGAGGGGCTGTTGGTGGATGTATTGCGCTAGGGAGATGCTTCCGGTATCTTCCATGACTAGGATATAGCCGTTTTGCCCGCTTTCTAAACTAAGGGGACGGATGATACCCGGGATGGGAAGATTTTTGGTCAGGGTGTATTGGTTGCGGAATTGAAGCAGTTCCTGGAAACTGGGATAAGCGGCTCGCAGAATTTTGAGGATGACGCTTCGTTGGGTGGCGAGTTGTTCGGCGCGGTAGACGAGGGTTCTGGAACCGGCGTAAAGTTGCTCGATGATGCGATAGCCCGACAGGTTCGGTAGGGGAATTTCGGATATCGATGCAGTCATGAGGATTTAGGGCGGAGGATTAGCGTTAAGGTGAGTTGGCTCGAAATCTGAATTTAGGGGGTTGTCCTGAAATAATAGGGCTTTCAGCTTGCAGTATAATTGCGATTTTAGCCTCTGTCGAACTCACTTAGGGTTCGGCCTGTATCGGGTTGTTAATTTTAGAGTTCCCAAAAGGGCCTCGGAAATTTGGGAGTAAACGCCCTTTTTCTCTCAGCACTGAGAAAATCATACCCCGCCCGAGAAACGCTAAATTTGTTACAAATCTTAAAAAAAAGTTGAAAAAATTGGTCGCTGTGCCTTCGTGTGGCAATCATGGATTAGAAACCTCACCGATGAACTTGAGGCTACCTAAGCTAAAACATCAGCAAGTCGCCAGTAAGGGGGCGAGCCACACATTCAATTGATATGCGGAAGTTAAGTGAAGATAAATTGCTGACGGATTACCATTGCGGTCAACGAGACTTTACAGAGGTGAATCTTAGAGAAGCGGAACTATTTGAAGCCAAGCTATCTGGTATTAACCTCAGCCGCAGCAATCTCGAAAGTGCTTATCTCCCCTACGCTAACTTGACCGATGCTAAGTTGGAGCGCTCTAAGTTGCGAGGCGTACAACTTGCCAATGCTAAACTTTTACAGGTTAATTTAAGGGAAGCCGACCTATCGAGAGCCAATCTTTCTCGGACGAATCTGCGCCATGCGAACTTACGGGGAGCAGATTTATCGGGTGCTAATCTGTACGCAGCGGATCTGGGTTACGCCGACCTGAGTAATGCTAATCTCCAGAGGGCAAATCTTCAAAATGCCAATTTGGAGAACGCCAAGTTGCATCAAACCAAATTGCAAGGTGCTAATTTATTTCGGGCGCGGGGTGCGGACTTTTCTGAAGCGGAAACCGATGCGATTACTGTCTTTCCGGACGGCCATCACAACGTTGATTGAAGGTGAATTTATTGAATAGGGGCGAAAACCTTTCGCCCCTATCGCTAGTTGATTCTAGCAACCCGCCAGCTAAAAGGTTATTCCTCCTCGCTATACTCCTCGTCTAAGTATTCTTCGTCGTCGCTAAATACGTCGCCGAAGTTGTTATTGCTATAGGAGTCGTTAGAGTGATAGGCTCGGGCGGTGCGATCGTCTAACACCATATCCATGTCATCATCGACGTTCTGGAAGGAGCGAGCCGAACCGCGCATTCCGGGGGCATCGCCAGCGCCGCGCGCTCCGTAGTCCCGCAGCACGCTCGGAGAATCTAGCTCTGCCGCACCAAAATCCTCATCGCTACCGTACAGGACACTGGGATTGTCGGCGAAACCGCCTTTGGCATAGCGATCGCTATTACCATAGCTGTCGCCGCGAGCGTTGTAGTCGCCGCTATCGCCCTCGAAACTGCCGCCGTTCATCTCTTCGTGGGTGTTGAATCCGGTACCAGCCGGAATCAAACGCCCGATGATCACGTTTTCCTTCAAACCGCGCAGCCAGTCGGATTTACCCTCAATCGCTGCTTCGGTGAGGACGCGGGTGGTTTCTTGGAAACTCGCCGCACTAATAAAGCTATCGGTATTCAAAGATGCTTTGGTGATCCCCAAAAGAACGGGCGTGTAACGAGCGGGCGCGCCGCCAGTAATCCCCATTGCTTCGTTCACCTGCTCGACTTGCCGCAGTTCGACTAATTCTCCCGGCAGCATTGTCGTGTCTCCACCGTCATCGATGCGGACTTTAGAAGTCATCTGACGCACGATCGCTTCGATATGCTTGTCGGCAATATCGATCCCTTGCGACTGATACACCCCTTGCACGGCATCCACCAAGAAGTTTTGCGCTTTTTGCAAGCCAATTAAAGCCGCTTCGTAAACGCCCTTCTCTTCGCAATAATACTCAAAGAAGGTTTCTAAAATTTCGTGGGGGTTGGGCGGACCATCGGTTACGGGTTCGGCAACTCCAACTTCTTGCCCATCGACGACGATCGCGTTTTGTCCGGGGCTGAGCGGATAGTCGGCGACGACACCGCCAGCTTCAATAATCTTGACATCGACGATATCATCTTCGCCGTAAACCACTTGGGCGGTTCCGGGACGCTTCGCCAAAATACACGCTTCTTTAGGACGGCGAGCTTCGAGCAATTCTTCAATCCGAGGCAACCCTTGGATAATATCCCCAGTTTTAGAACGCTCGAAAACCAGTAGAACGAGGTTATCGCCGCGCTGGACGAGATCGCCATCGCCAACTTGCAAGATTGCACCGGCAGAGACGCGGTAGGGCCGCCCCAGGCGTAGGGAAAGGGTATGAACGTCGCTCGCTTTATCGGGGGTTTCGATCGCAACGATCTGTCCGGATTCGGGAGCGGTTACGCCGGGAACGATTTCGGTTCCGGCGACAACTAAAGAGCCAACTTTCAGCTTCGGACGTGCGGGCAGTTCGAGCGAGACGCGATCGGCGGATCGGGCGACGAGAACGCGACGAATCGCTTCTGCCCCGGCGCGAATCCCGCGTACTTCTCCGGCTTCCTTACATTTAATCTCCGTGCGAGCGACGACGGCTCCGGGGGGAATTTCTTGACCGTCTTCAACGAGGATACGGGTTTTCGTCCCGCCGCTGGTGGTGTCGGCTTCGACATCGCGACGAATCACTAAAGATTCGAGGATGACGATTTGCAACTGGTAAGTTTCGCCATCGCCGTCTTCGTTGGCCTCGGAGACGGGGAGTAGTTCGATATCGGCGCTCAAGCTGCTGGAATCGATAAAATCCTTGCGCTCTTGCGTTTGTTCGATCTCGAGGACGAGTTGGGTGCTGACGAGATCGACTCCTTCGACGGACTTGACGCGATCGCCGTCTTTATAAAACAGGCGTTGAATCGCGCGCAGCGAAATCGAGGGCCCCGTCGCCTTATTATCGATCGATTCTTGGGAGGGAACGTCGGGATGTTCGGAAACCACATACTCGATCGCCGGTCGCAGCAGCAGGGCTAAGCCTTCGGGAGTATCGACGTACTCGCCGTAACGCAGTTCTTCCATCACCAGTCCCGGTAAGACTTCCGTTCCCGGTTGCAGCAGTTGCCCGTCGGCTTCGACTAAAGGCGGTTCTTCAATCGGGTGCAGTTCGCCCGGTTTGATGGCGATTTCGCGTAAGATGTCGTTTTTCTGAACGACTTCTACCACCCCAGACGATTGAGCGTAGATATCTTTAACGACTTCGGTTCCTGCTTCAACGTACTGCCCTTCTTCTACCAACAACAGGGAAATATCTTTATTTACCTCGTGGCATTCTTCGGGAATCCAGAGCAACGAACCCCCTTGGGTGACTTCGTAGCCTTTATTAGCGCGTCCCGGCTCGTTGCGCCCGCGCCCTTTACTCGTTTCCAATCCGGCGTACTTAACGATACCGCCGGTTTGGGTGCGGTAGCGATCGTCGATCAGTTCGGCAATCACTTGGTGGTTGAGAACTTTGGTACCGGGGGTGGCTTTGAGCAAGAAACGCTGACCGCTTTGGGCATTGATGACGTAGCGGTTGTGTTCGCGCTGGACGATAGAGCGATCGAGTTGGACGGAGGCGGTAATGATTTCGATTTCGCGGCTGCCGGGATGCAGTCGCACGACTCCGCCGTGGAGGGTAATCAGTTTGGTCTGAGCGAGGACGGTTCCAGCTTCGACGCGATCGCCGTTTTTAACGACGGGTTCGGCTCCCGGCAGGAGGTTGTAAACGTCGCCGGACATGACCCAAAGCAAGCCACCGCGCTGGGCGATGTGGGTGACGTTCCCTTGGCGATCGGTTTTTTCTTCGCCGATCAAACCGGCAAACATGACTTCTCCGGCCAGATCTGCCGATACGTCTTTGGTTGCTTTTTCAGTCGAACCGCGTCGCTGCCGCAGGGCAACTTCAGCGAGCATTTGATCGTTTTCAACGGTATCGCCGTCGCGGACGAAGAGTAAGGAACCGGGGGTAATCGAGTAGGCGATCGCGTCGCTGCTTTTTTTCGAGCCTACGGGCATGAGTAGCATATCTCCTGCTACTTCCACTTGTTCGCGATCGTCGCCGTGACGGGTTCGCACCGGGCGAGTCCGCAGGTTCGGGCCGAACTTAATCGTTCCGGCGGCTTCGGCGCGCACGTTGCGGGCGACTTCACCGGTGAATACGCCCCCGGTGTGGAAAGTCCGCATGGTTAATTGCGTTCCGGGTTCGCCGATCGACTGGGCGGCAATAATACCAACGGCTTCGCCGAGATCGACCATGTGGCCGTGGGCGAGACTCCAGCCGTAACAGTGTTGGCAAACCGATCGCGCGGCTTCGCAAGTCAGCGGCGATCGCACCCAGACGCGATCGACGTGCTTGCCGATTTTCTTGGCTAAGGTATCGTCGATATCCTGGTTGCGAACGGCGATAATTTCGCCGCTTTGGGGATCGACCACATCCCGGGCGAGAATGCGCCCCAAGAGGCGATCGCTCAGCGGAATCAGGACGCGATCGTTATCCATCATCGCTTCCACTTTAATACTGCGTTCCGTACCGCAGTCGTTTTCCCGCACGATCACATCTTGGCTGACATCGACCAAACGCCGGGTTAAATATCCCGAGTCAGCCGTGCGCAGCGCCGTATCGACCAAGCCTTTGCGCGCCCCGTAAGAGGAAATAATATATTCCGTTACTGTCAGCCCTTCGCGGAAGTTGGTCTTAATCGGCAGCGCAATAATCTGCCCCTGCGGGTCGGCCATTAGCCCCCGCATCCCTACCAACTGACGAACCTGAGACAGGTTCCCCCGCGCGCCGCTGAAGGCCATCATATAAACGCTGTTGAGCGGGTTCGTGGCGCGGAAGTTTTCGACTACCTCATCTTTGAGCGCCTCAGAGGTACTGTTCCAGGTATCGATGACCTTCTGGAAGCGTTCGACCTCGGTAATATCCCCGGTGCGATACCGCCTTTCTGTGGTGCGAATTTCCGCTTCGGCGGCGGCGAGCATTTCCTTTTTCTTCGGCGGGACTTGCAGGTCGTCCACGCTAATCGATACGCCCGCTTTGGTGGCGTAGCGGAATCCTAAATCCTTCAAGCGGTCGGCCACTTGGGAAGATACGGCGCTGCCATAGTGGGTATAAGTCCAGGCAATCAGCCGTCGGAGTTGGCCTTTGTCAACAATGCGGTTGAAAAAAATCGGTTTTTTTGACATTTGCCCTTGTTAAGGTGAATGTAGAATCTTCGGGACGGACGGGGATTAACTCGCCAATGCCTCTTGAATGGTCTTGTTATAGATAATGCGTCCGGTGGTGGTGCGAATGTACTGAACGATGACTTCCCCGGAGGCTGTTTCGCGGACTTTACGGAATTCGTATTCCTTTGTTACCGTTCCGTCCTCATTTTCGGTCTTACTCACGAGCGTCTCTTCGCCATCGGGGGCTTCGAGTTCGCCGCTGTAGCGTACCCAGACGTAAGCGTGGAGGTCGAGTTCGTCGCGATCGAAAGCGCGCAGCGCATCGTCCAAACTTCCGAAATAGCGTCCCGCCCCTTTCTGTGCTTTCGGATTTTCTGCGGTGAGGTAATAGCACCCCAACACCATATCCTGAGACGGCGTAACGATCGGGCGGCCGGTAGCGGGCGATAAAATGTTATGGCAAGCCAACATCAACAACCGCGCTTCGGCTTGCGCTTCTAAGGAGAGGGGAACGTGAACCGCCATTTGGTCGCCGTCGAAGTCGGCGTTAAACGCGGGACAGACCAAGGGGTGCAACTGAATGGCACGACCGTCTACTAAAATCGGCTCGAAGGCTTGAATCCCCAAACGGTGGAGCGTCGGCGCGCGGTTTAACATCACGGGGTGTCCGGCAATGACTTCTTCGAGGACATCCCAAACCACGGGATCCGATCGCTGAATTAACTTCTTCGCTGCCTTGATATTGTTCACCAAGCCGCCTTTGATCAAGCGATGAATGACAAACGGCTGAAACAATTCGATCGCCATTTCCCGAGGCAAACCGCACTGATAAATATTCAAGTTCGGCCCAACGACAATCACCGATCGCCCGGAATAATCGACCCGTTTGCCGAGCAAGTTTTGTCGGAAACGACCCTGTTTCCCTTCAATAATATCGGAGAGGGATTTAAGCGGGCGGTTATTCGCTCCCACCACCGTGCGTCCGCGCCGTCCGTTATCGATCAGCGCGTCTACTGCTTCTTGCAGCATCCGCTTTTCGTTGCGAACGATAATTTCCGGTGCAAGAATTTCTTGCAATCTTGCAAGGCGGTTGTTGCGGTTGATCACCCGCCGGTATAAATCGTTCAAATCGGAGGTTGCAAAGCGTCCGCCGTCGAGTTGCACCATCGGGCGCAAATCCGGCGGAATTACCGGGATCGCTTCGAGAACCATCCATTCCGGGCGCGCGCCGGTGGCAATAAAGTTATCGATCACCCGCAAGCGTTTAATGAGCTTGGCGCGTTTCTGTCCTTTCGCTCCAGCAATTTCCTCGCGCAGTTTCTCGGCTTCTTCCTCGAGGTTCACTTCCTCGAGCAGGCGTTGAATCGCCTCGGCACCGATTCCGACTTCAATCCCTACCAATTCCGATTCTTCGGCGTAAAGCTGTTCTTCGATCTCCAACCACTGATCTTCGGTTAGCAGTTGGCGATAGCTGAGATTGCTGGCATTGCCGGGATCGAGAACCACATAAGCATTGAAATACACGATCTGCTCGACATCCCGCAGCGGCATATCGAGCAAAATGCTGAGATAGCTGGGAATCCCTTTGAGATACCAAACGTGGGTAACGGGGGCGGCTAATTTAATAAAGCCCATGCGATGGCGGCGAACGCGAGATTCGGTCACTTCCACGCCGCAGCGCTCGCAAACGATACCGCGATGGCGCACTCGTTTATACTTGCCGCAATGACATTCCCAATCCTTTGCCGGACCGAAAATGCGCTCGCAGAACAAGCCGTCCATTTCGGGTTTGAGGGTGCGGTAATTAATCGTTTCCGGTTTGGTGACTTCGCCCACGACTTGACCGTTGGGTAGCGTGCGCTCTCCCCAGCGGCGGATCCGCTCCGGGGAAGCCAGACCAATTTTCACGTAATCGAAGCGCTGTTCTGTTGGAGTTTTCATAAATCGATCGCAATCGGAATAGCCATTGAAAAATCAAACGTCGCACCGAGAACATCCTTGAAATTCCCAAGGGTTTCTGGAGCGGTGCCGTCGCTCGCCAGCTTTCTAAGTAAGGGCGAGCGTTTCCTAGGTCGGTCAAGGGAAGAATCGAGCCGGGAAGCGCGATCGCGCTTCCCCTCAAACGCGATCGTTAAATCTCGTCTTCTTGTAGATCCTCAGCCGTTAAAGATTCGTAGGTCGGACGGCTCGGAGCGCGGCGGCGATCGGTGTCCGCCATCAAATCCACCTCGAGATCGTTGGAGGTTCCATCATCGGCATTGTCTACTTTATGAACGGCAATGTCTAATCCTAACGATTGCAGTTCTCGCATCAATACCTTGAAGGATTCGGGCGTTCCCGGACGCGGAATCGGCTTACCTTTAACGATCGCGTTTAACGCTTCGTTGCGCCCTTGCATATCGTCGGATTTCACCGTTAGCAATTCTTGCAAGATATAAGCCGCACCGTAAGCTTCTAGCGCCCACACCTCCATTTCTCCAAAACGCTGTCCGCCTTGTTGGGCTTTACCGCCGAGGGGCTGTTGCGTTACCAAGGAGTACGGTCCAGTAGAACGGGCGTGAATCTTATCATCGACTAAGTGAACCAGTTTCAGCATATAAGCCATACCCACCGTAACCGGTTGATCTAGCGCCTCGCCGGTTCGACCATCGTAGACGGTAATTTTGCCAGCATTTTCGGGATCGAACACCCAATTTTTACCCAGCTTGTTACTCGCCTCTATAAGCTTGCCGTGGACGCTCAAACGAGACGCTTCTTCCCCATACATTTCGTCAAACGGGGTCATCTTAAAGCGCACGCCTAAGTTCTCGCCCGCCCAACCCAGCAGACATTCAAACACCTGTCCCACGTTCATCCGCGACGGTACGCCCAAGGGGTTGAGGACAATATCGATGGGGCGACCGTCGGGAAGGTAGGGCATATCTTCCATCGGCAGAATTCGCGAAATAATCCCTTTATTCCCGTGGCGACCGGCCATTTTATCGCCGACTTGGATTTTGCGTTTCTGGGCGACGTAAACGCGGACGACCATATTCGCGCCGGGGGGGAGTTCGTCGCCTTGTTCGCGCGTAAACACCCGCACGTCTACTACTCGACCTTTTTCGCCGTTGGGAACCCGCAGGGAGTTATCCCGCACATCCCGCGCTTTTTCGCCGAAAATCGCGCGCAGCAGTTTTTCTTCGGGGGGTTGGTCGGATTCGCCTTTGGGGGTGACTTTCCCAACCAAAATATCTCCGGCTTCGACCCAAGCCCCGACCCGGATAATGCCGCGTTCGTCAAGGTTTCTTAACGAATCTTCACCGACGTTAGGGATTTCGCGCGTCACTTCTTCGGGGCCGAGTTTGGTTTGTCGCGCTTCGATTTCGTATTTCTCGACGTGGATGCTGGTATAAACGTCATCCATCACCAAGCGCTCGCTAATCAGGATGGCATCTTCGTAGTTGTAGCCTTCCCACGGCATATAG
This sequence comes from Oscillatoria sp. FACHB-1406, assembly GCF_014698145.1. Lineage (NCBI taxonomy): Bacteria > Bacillati > Cyanobacteriota > Cyanophyceae > Oscillatoriales > Oscillatoriaceae > Oscillatoria > Oscillatoria sp. FACHB-1406. Next base: position 20,477 of record NZ_JACJSM010000019.1, read on the forward strand.
GTAACGAGGATGTTCTGACCGAGGGCGAGTTCGCCGCCTTCGGTTGCCGAACCGTCTGCTAGCACTTGACCGGGAACGACGGGTTCGCCGATGTAAACCAGAGGGCGCTGGTTCAAGCAGGTATCTTGGTTGGAGCGCTGGTATTTTTGCAGTTCGTACTCGATTTCAATCGGCGCTTTGCTGCTGCCGTTATTCATCGAAGCGGTTACGCCTTCATCGCCTGTGGTTTCAAGAGCCGTAACTGAATCGGCATCCGATTCGTTAACTCGCACCCGAATACGCTCGGCATCGACGTAGGTAACGACTCCGTAGTGTTGGGAAACCACAACCATCCCGGAGTCTCGTGCGGCTTGGGCTTCGAGTCCGGTTCCGACGAGGGGGCGTTCGGGGCGCAATAAGGGAACGGCTTGCCGCTGCATATTAGAACCCATCAGGGCGCGGTTCGCGTCGTCGTGTTCGAGGAAGGGAATTAGGGAGGTTGCTACCGAGACGATTTGCATCGGCGAAACGGCGACGTAATCCACCTGTTCGGGGGTGGTGGTGGAGAATTCCTGCCGATAGCGCACTGGAACTTGCGGCCCTTGGATGTTTCCAGTTTCATCAACGCGCAAGTCTCCCGGCGCGACTTGCAAGTCGTCTTCTTCGTCGGCGGTGAGGTAAACAGCGTCTTCGTCGTAGCGAACTCGACCGTTCTCGACGCGATAGTAAGGGGTTTCGATGAAGCCGTATTCGTTGACGCGGGCGTAGGTGGCGAGCGAGCCGATTAAGCCTGCGTTGGGCCCTTCAGGGGTTTCCACCGGACAGATTCGTCCGTAGTGGGAGGGGTGAATGTCGCGCACGGCGAAGCCCGCCCGCTCGCGGGTGAGTCCTCCAGGGCCGAGGGCAGAGAGGCGGCGTTTGTGGGTCAACTCAGCCAGAGGATTGGTTTGATCCATGAACTGGGAGAGTTGGGAGGATCCGAAGAATTCTTTGATGGCGGCGACTAAGGGTTTGGGGTTGACCAAGGAGGCGGGGCTGAGGGAACCGGCTTCGGATACGGTCATGCGCTCGCGGATGATGCGCTCGAGGCGGTTGAGGCCGACGCGGACTTGGTTTTGCAGGAGTTCGCCGACGGAGCGGACGCGGCGGTTGCCGAGGTGGTCGATGTCGTCGGTGCTACCGGAGTCGAATTCGAGGTTGATGAGGTAGTCGATCGCGGCGAGAATATCAGTTGGGGTCAGGACGCGCATGGTGTCGGGGACGTTCAAGCGCAGTTTTTTGTTGAGCTTGTAGCGGCCGACTTTACCGAGGTCGTAGCGTTTGTTGTCGAAGAAGCGCGATTCGAGCAGTTGTTTCCCGCCGGAGACGGTGGGAGGTTCTCCCGGACGCAGTTTCCGGTAGAGTTCCATTAAGGCTTCTTCTTCGCTGGGGTTGCCTTCTTTGTCGAGGGTTTTTTGGTAGTAGTCGGGGTGGCGCAGCGCGTCGAGGATCTCGTTATCGGCCAGTCCGATGGCTTTGAGTAGGACTTGGGCGGAGAGTTTGCGGGTTTTGTCGATGCGCACCCACACGAGGTCGTTTTTGTCGGTTTCAAATTTAAGCCAAGCGCCTCGGTTGGGGATGAGGGAGGCGGAGTAGGTGCGGCGACCGTTTTTGTCGGTTTCGGATTTGTAGTAAACTCCGGGCGATCGCACGATTTGGTTGACGATGACCCGTTCTGCGCCGTTAATAATGAAGGTTCCGCGCTCGGTCATGAGGGGCAGGTCGCCGATGAAGACTTCCTGTTCGATGATTTCGCCGGTTTCGCGGTTGATCAGGCGCGTGGGAACGTACATTTGCACGGCGTAACTGGCATCGCGCCGTTTGGCTTCGTCTACGCTGTATTTAGGCTGGTGTAATTTATAGTTGTCGCCGATAAAGTGCAGTTCGAGCTTGCCGGTATAGTCGGTAATCGGCGAGAAACTGCTGAGTTCTTCGATTAGTCCGGTTTCGAGGAACCAACGGAAGCTAGACCGTTGAATTTCGATCAGGTCGGGAAGCAAATTATAGGTTAAGTTTGTCATAGTTCGCTCGCTCGGATTTGGATGCTTGAGTTTGGGCGGGGAGCGCTCGCAATTAAGCCATTCTTCTGGGGGAGGATTGAGGGCTGCCCGAAGGGTTTGCTTGCTGTCGGTTCTCTTTTTTTAGGGGCGATCGCGCGGTTGAGCGTTGAGTTAGGCTCGGGCGATCGCGAGATCGTCTAATCCAAAGAGTTTACAGGCATTGCTCGTGGTTTGGGCGGCTAGCGCTTCGAGGGACGTTCCCCGCAGTTCTGCTAATTTTTCCGCCACGTAGTAAACGTAGGCGGGTTCGTTGCGCTTGCCGCGTTTGGGATGGGGGGCGAGGAAGGGACAGTCGGTTTCGATTAACAAGCGATCGTTCGGAACGAGTCGGGCGGATTCTTGCACCGCGATCGCATTTTTAAAGGTGACAATGCCGCTGAAGCTGATATAAAAGCCCAGATCGAGAAACCACTGCGTTTCTTCCGGCGTTCCCCCCCAACAGTGCATGACACCGCGCAGGTTCGGATTGTCGATTTCTCTAAACAAGTTTTTTAGCGCTAATGCTGCCTCGCGACAATGAATAATGACAGGTTTATCGAGCGCCAGGGCAATGCCCAACTGCGCTCGACAAACCTCTTTTTGATGCTCTTCATTTTCAGCTTTATAGAAGTCTAAGCCGGTTTCGCCGATCGCGACCACGCGAGGATCCGACTTTGCTAGGGCTAAGATTTCGCCCTCGCTCCGATTCGTCCATCGCTGGGCATCCAACGGATGCAGCCCGATCGCAAAACGCATCTCGGTAAAGCGATCCGCTAAGCTTCGGATACTTTCAAACTCGCTCGGCTCGACGCAGGAGTGAACTAGGCCCACCACTCCCGCTTCTCGCCAGCGATCTTGAATCGCGTCCAACTCTTGCTGAAAAACTTCAAAATTGATGTGGACGTGGGTATCGATTAGCTGCATTTAGGATTTCGCATTTGCAATCGATCCGTTTGGGGGATCGCTATTGAGCACTATAACGAACGATCGCTGTCGGAAGCTAATATTCCCCCGCGATCGACCTCAAGAAGCGGGGGCTGCTTTTTTCAGCGCGCGAGCCAAGCGAGATTTCTTTCTCGCCCCGTTATTGGCGTGAAAGACTCCGCGCGCCACGGCCTTATCGATCTTCTGATAAGCTTCCGATAGCGATTCCTGCACTTGTTCGGATAACTCTGAAGTCGGGTTCGCTGCGTAGCGATCCACCCGCGTCAGACATTTCTTCATCAGGGTTCTCACTGATGATTTATAAGCTTTATTGCGCAGCCGATTTCTTTCGGCGATTTGAATTCGTTTGGTTGCAGATTTGCTGTTAGCCACCGTTTTTACTGCTCTGGAGAAAAATTAACTTGCGATCGCACAAACTTAAGGGAAAATATTATAGCACTGTTAATGCCATCCCAACAAGGTCAATTTAAGATCGAATCGGAAGGTCTTCTCGATCCTACAACATCAGATTCAACTTCGATCGCGCCAATCGCGCCTTCTGGCAAAAATCCGCGATAAGCTATAAGAGAGAGTAGGGGTTCGGGGCATTTTTCTTCCGCGAAGTTGAATCAAATGCCAGTTCCTCACTCACCAAGGGAAGTCGCGAGAATAGGCATTCTAACTCAATGCTGCGAATCATCACTCAAGAAGCTGAAGCCCGGTCGGAACTGCGTCGAATCAGCGATCGCGCCTACAGCGTCGAAATTCTTCATAAAGAAGCCACGGTTCGAGAAATCATTCAAACCGTGCAACGTCAAGGCGATAAAGCCCTGCTCGATTACACCCTCGAGTTTGACGGTCAGTCCCTCACGCGCGAACAACTGCGCGTCAGCGGCTCCGAACTCGACGCGGCCTATCAGCAGGTCTCCAAAGAATTGCTCGAAGCGATCTCCCTCGCTCGCGAGCAAATCGAAGCCTTTCATCGCCTGCGCGTTCCCAAATCTTGGGTGCATTTCGACGAAAACGAGGCGGTATTAGGCAAGCGCTATACCCCCGTCGATCGCGCGGGACTCTATGTTCCCGGCGGGCGTGCTGCCTACCCCAGTACGGTACTGATGAACGCCATTCCCGCAAAAGTGGCAAAAGTTCCTAAGATCGTCATGGTTACGCCGCCGGGAGAAAACGGCAAGCTCCCCGCAGCCGTCCTCGTCGCTGCCCAAGAAGCAGGCGTAACCGAAATTTATCGCATTGGCGGCGCGCAAGCCATTGCCGCCCTCGCCTACGGGACTGAAACCATTCCCGCCGTCGATGTCATCACCGGTCCGGGCAACATTTACGTTACCCTCGCCAAAAAAACCGTTTACGGAAAAGTTGGCATCGATTCCTTAGCCGGACCTTCCGAAGTCCTGATTATCGCCGATCGCCAAGCCAATCCCGTCCACGTCGCCGCCGACTTGCTCGCCCAAGCCGAACACGACCCGATGGCGGCTGCAATCTTAATCGCTACCGATTCCGACCTCGCCAGCAAAGTCCAAACTGAAGTCAGCAAACAACTCAACGATCATCCCCGCAAACTGCTCGCCGAAAAAGCCGTCGCCCACTACGGTTTAATTATTGTTGTCGATACCCTCGAAACTGCCGCCGAACTCTCTAACCTTTTCGCCCCAGAACACCTCGAACTCGAAGTCGAAGAACCCTGGGAACTTTTGGAGAAAATTCGCCACGCCGGAGCTATCTTTTTAGGTAATTCCACACCCGAAGCTGTAGGGGATTATTTAGCAGGCCCCAATCATACTTTGCCCACCTCCGGAGCCGCGCGTTATGCCTCAGCGTTGGGGGTAGAAACTTTCATCAAACATTCGAGTTTGATTCAGTATTCGCCCCAAGCTTTACAGAAAATGTCGAGTGCGATTCAAATCCTCGCGCGAGCGGAAGGATTGCACTCGCACGGCGAATCGGTGCGCTTGCGAATGGAGAATGAGTATGTCGATCCTCAAGAGTAGAATCAACCAAAGCTCGGTCTCTTAATTATGACTGCCCTGAAAATACTTGAATTTCCCGATCGCTACTTTTTACGATGAAGAGACTGGAGATTGATGGATAACTCAAGGGCAGATTCAGAACTGGGCTGCTGAAAAGGCGACTTTTGAAGGATTTCGGCATAAGCGATCGCCTCCGGAAAAAATTGCAAAAATCCCGCTTCTAAAGCTTCGTAATGTTCGGCAAGTTCCTCAGATGCCGTTGCTAAAGGATTGGCTCGCTTTAAACGCCGAGAAATACGAGCGAGCGTTCGATTGACTCCGGCTAAAGTTTGGTAAGAGGCGAGCCAATTTTCAAGAACAACTTTGGGAGCGATCGCGCGTGCTTTCGGCGGTAAAATCGAGCGATTTGCTTGTAAATTATCGTAAAAATCATTGACAAAATCATCCAACTGTGAAGCTGCGAATAGTTGCCAATGTTTTGATAAAAAGTGGTCGTAAGCGATATCAATAATGATGCCAGAAAAGCGAAAATAGCGATCGCCTAATAAGCGCCGACTTTGAAGATAGAGTGGGTGGCGATCGGTAAAACAATCGATCTGGCGATGGGTTGCAATTCCCTTTAAAATTTCGGCACTATAGCAATTTTGATAGTCCTCCAACGGTCCTTTTACAAAATCGCCTAGAAAATTTCCCAATTGAGATTCGGGGGTATTTTCAGCAAGCCGAATATGAGCAAGGTAGTTCACGATGCCGATTTTTTTCCCCAGACTGCCATAATCGCATAATCTAACATCCAAACCGCCGGATCGTCGATAAGTTGAAGAAAATTAGCTACGTCCCGACTGCTACAAAAATCAGTATCGATCGCTCGTTGTCCGATGCTTTCTATTGCCATTTTCCAAATTTTAGCTCGCTGCGAGCCTCCCTGAAACAAAGCAGTATTGGTCGCCGTATCAAGGGCTTCAAAATTAAAAGAATTGAAAATTAGAGGCAATTTCCGTCCGAAATAAGGATCGACTCCTAGAGTTTCATAAAGTTTTCGGGTTGCCTCAAAAACTCGTGCGATACATTGCCCGTTTGGACTTTCTGTTTCAACGGGTAGGGCATGGGTAAAATCGGGTTCTTCAACTAAAAGCCATCCCCCCGGTTTGAGTGCCTGAAAAAGATTTTTAATGGCTGAATCGCGATCGCAAAGGTGCATTAAAACCGCACGAACGTGAACGAGATCGTAGCAATTCGGTTCTAATTCAGTCGTGACAATATCCAAACGACGAATTTCTAAGTTAGAGCGTTGAGTTGCCTCAATAAAACGAGGGTCTATATCTACAGCAACTACGCGCCCGGATTCGTCAACGCGATCGCAAAGGTAGTGCATAATCGAACCGGCACCAGCACCAACCTCTAAGCAATTCCATCCCTTCTCAATCCCGATTTGTTGAAGGTAAGAATGCGTGTCCGGATCGAAAATTAACTGAAGGGTTTCTAGACGCTCTTTCTCGGGAATCGCCTGGGTCTCCGAAAAAACGTATGATTTTTCAGTCATGAGCGGTTAAAATGAAAGCTTTTGAAAGAGTTCTGCCACCGGAAACGTAAATCCGGGAACAACTTCTTCGCCATCGAGACTATCGGTAGATTTTAGCAGGCGATCGGGTTCTTTGCCCGAACGATAGACGAGAATATAGTGTTGAGTCGGGCTAACCACCCAAACCAAGCGACTCCCATTCTCGAAATATTCAGCAACTTTAGCGTCAATTTCTTCGACGGTATTTCCAGGAGAGAGAACTTCAACGGCTAAATCGGGCGCGCCTTCGAGAAATCCAGAAGGGAGTTCGGTTAGTCCTTGCAAGCGTTCCTTAGAAAAAAAAGCAAGATCGGGAGAACGTTTATTACCATTTTTCATTTTAAAAGCAGTGCTGGAATCAAGGATTACTCCTAGTTTTTTTTGTACGACATAATTGAGCAGAGCGCCTAAAAGAAGGCTACAAGTATACCCGTGTAATGCTCCTGAATTACCCATATCAATTAGTTCTCCATTCACGATTTCGTAGCGATGTCCATCATTGAGCGCCATAAACTCTGCATCAGTCCAGACTTTTTTCTCAACGACTTCGGGTGCGATCGTTTCTGGGAGTTGGGGAGCGATGGCAGACATAAGATACTCCTTTGCCAAGGGCGGGCGGTTTCTAAAATTAAATTATAGCAACAGCTTCCTTTTTCAAGATCGGAAGTTTCTTGAGAATCGTTTGTAAAAAAGAAGGAGTGAATGCCTGTTTGCTTTTACTGCAATTCTAGCAAAGCCAGATTTTTCGATTTTTATTAAAAAAATGAATGCTCTTTTTCGAGATTAAATTCGGGTTAATGTCGGGTTAAGGTTATTCAATTTTAAGCTTAAAGCTCGCTAAAGAGGCTTGTCGATTTTAGGGTAACGCGGTATTATAAAATGAAACAAACTTCTAAATCAGGGCGCGAGCGGAAATTGAAACGAAAGCTATAGTCAATTATCATGAATAATTGAAAAACTCTAATTTGTTTATGCTCGAAGCAATGTCAGACGCTGGCGAAACTACCCCAAAGCTTTTTGCTCGTCTTGAAAAGCTGGAGATTGACTCGACTTTAGAAAGTTTGCTCCTATACGAAAGTCAGATTGATATTACCTGCCAGGGGAAAGAAGTTATCCACCGCTTCCAAAATGACTTATCGTTACCGGGAATTATTTTAGTCGATCGCGGGGGGGAATTCCAGGGGATGATTTCGCGGTGGCGTTTCTGGGAACACATGAGTCGCCCCTACAGCCTCGATCTTTTTTATAAACGCTCTCTCAATTCTCTCTACAGTTTTACCCAAACCCAAATCTTAATCTTAAAGGGCGATACAAGCATCGTCGAAGCAGCGCGCAAATCCCTCGAACGCCCGACGGAATTACTCTACGAACCGATTGTTGTGGAGGGGAAAAATGGGGGTTATTTACTGCTTGACATTCATCAACTTTTAATGGCGCAATCAAGAATTCATGAGTTAACCAGTCAATTGCTCGATGAAAAAACTTATGCGCACCGCATTCAAACCGAAAAAATGGCGAGTTTAGGGCGAGCAATGGCAGGAGTCGCTCACGAAATTCGCAACCCCGTTAATTCGATCGACGGCAATCTCGAATTTATCGATGAATACTCTAAGAATTTAATTGACTTACTGAAGTTATATCAAGCGGGAGTTACAATAAAATCCGCAACGATTGCCGATTTTGAGGAAGAAATCGAACTCGAATATCTCCTGGAAGATTTACCAAAGATTGTGGAAACGATGCAGGTGAGTGCAGAACGCTTAACGCATTTGGTAACGGGGTTACGCAATTTTGCTAGAGTCGATGATAAAAAACGCCAAGTCATCAATCTTACAAGCTGCATTGAAGGAACGCTGCTGATTCTTCACAATCAAATTAAAAATGCGATCGAGGTGATTCGAGATTACGAAGAGTTACCCGAAATTGAGTGTTATCCCGGACAATTGAGTCAAGTTTTTATGAATTTGCTGGCAAACGCGATCGATACTTTAATGGAACGTCAGGAAATCGAAAAAGATCCGCAATGGCAGCCACAAATCACAATTTCGACCCGGACGGTAGAAAGACCGGAAGACGATCGCGCGATCGCGATTATTATTGCCGACAATGGGATGGGAATTTCACCCCAAATTCAAGCGAAAATTTTTGAAGAATTTTTCACGACCAAACCGGTGGGCAAGGGAACGGGCTTAGGTTTAGCGATTAGCCATCGAGCGATCGCACAAAAGCACGGCGGACAGTTAAAATTGCGATCGGAAGTGGGCGTAGGAACGGCGTTTGAGATTACACTTCCCGTCAGCCGAGGCAACCTAGAGTAACCAACCTGCGATCGCGATTTACCAACTCAGAGTCCCCATTCCCCCCTTAAAAGGCCCAACAATATCGTTAGTAATCCAACCGCCGTAGAAATCTCCTTCCTGCGCTTGGACTCGTTCCCCATCGACATAACAAGCATCTAAAAGACTCGGATAAAAAGCAATACAATCCTTCAGGGCGGCAAAGCGTTCCGTCGGGCTAGGATAATTCCATCCTACATTAGGAATTTTCCGGTCTTCCGCCAGCAAAGTGTAATAACGAGCAACCCCCTTCCACTCGCAGAAAGTTTGTCGAGGAGAAAGCGTGAGATATTCCATTTTGATATCGGTCGCGGGAATATAGTAACCGGGCGGATGACTGGTTTCTAAAACTCGGTAAGTTTTGGTACTATCGGCAAGCGTTATGCCGTTAAAAATCACTTGAATGTGTTTTGTGGAAGGTTCGAGGCGCGGGGGGCGCGGGTAGTCCCACACAGACTCTTGACCGGGCTTAGGTTCGATCCGTTTAAACATCAGAAATTAATAACGATGAATGAAGAGTTATCAGAGGCATAACGCATTCAATCATAACTCTTCATCCGTGAGTTCGACGGAACCTGAAAACCTGCTTCTTTCATGGCAAGGCTCAAAATTCAGGTTTTCCATCGAACTCGCGTATAATACGTCCTGTTAAAAAGGAACAACACCGAGCTTATTGCGAACTTCGCCCAGCGGCGTTGTCCAGTCTTCTTCAATGTTCCATTCAACCAAACGATCGCTCAATCGACTGTAATGAATTGCCTTCAGGATATCGCCCAAACTGCATCGTCTAGTTAAAAGTCCGAGCAGTACGAGAACAGCGCAGGAAGGACGAAATAATTGCGCGCGGGTGAATGCTTGGAGGATAAGTTCGTCTTCAGCAGAGGGAGATAATCCCGTTAAAACGTGCCAAACATCGTGGCTGCGCTGAATCCAATCCCCGGAGTTGAGCGGTTCAAAGCCATGTTCGTCAAGAAAGCGGGCAACTTCGCGTCCTAGGGTTCCCTGGGGTAAATGACGCAACTGGTTTAAATCGAGTTCTAAAGGTTGTTCGGGCTTGATTTGGGGGTTAATTGTTTGGGCAAGTTGTAAGATAAATTTCAGACCTTGAGTAGCCACAGATCGATCCTCCTCGGGTAGATAAAGTAGAGATGCTCCCCGATGAGAAGGATTCAAGAGTTTACGAGAGCGAACGCGAGATAATTGCGCTTGCATACTGTAAAACCACAACAGTGAAGATTGAAATTCAGGAAAAAATTTGTGAAGTTTAGGGAGAATATTTTAAGTTTTCCGATTCGGTATCTTGCCTGTCGCGCTCCCGCAGAGGTTCCGCGTAGCGGCGCGCCAAAACCCGTTCGCTCGCCGCAAGTACCGGAACGCCGTCTCGATTGACCTCACGTAAAGTGTCGGTTTTTGTAACAAACGAGATGCTCCCACTTCCTTAGAAAAATGGCGATTTAGTCCTCAGAATCATGATTTTTCTTTCCGAAGAAGGCTTTTTGCTTAACTCTGATATTTTTCAGATGTTTTTTGACCGTATTTTCTGAAATATACAGTTTTGCACCGATTTCTTTATAGGAGTAGTGGGCGCATCGCAGCGACCAGACTTCAGTTTCTCGTGGCGTGAGACCGTACTTTTCGCTGTCGTCAATTTCAGGCTTTTGTAGGGGGTGGCAGCTATCCTCGAGGGTGATGGAAACATAGGCGGGTTCGTTGGCTTCCCACTGTACCCACCGTCCGCGCAGGCGCAATGTATTGGAGGGCGAAGCGTTTACTTCAGACTCGATGGCTAAAATGCGATCGCCCCAAAGCTGATGTCCTTCGATTAAAGCGTGACAGATCTGTAAAATCGCTTGGGGAATGCCGTAGGGATGAGCGGGATTAGGGGGGAGTTGCTGGCACAACGTCCGAGCTTTTTTGTTAGCATGGATGAGTTCGCCGCGATCGCTGAAAATGGCGATACCATCAACGAGACCTTCGAGGATGGCTTGGAGAAAGATCGGTCGATCCATTGGGATAGAGATGGGTACGCTGACAAACACAGATTGAGTCTCCTTGAATTGCTGCTTCTTAGATACCGCGTCCCGATCGCTTCGCCAGAGTTGCTAAGGCGCGATCCGTTTTGCGGATTCTGTCGGGCGGGTGCTTTTGTGAATTTCTGATGAATCCATTCTCTGGAAACAGATTAGGTAACTGCAAGGAGGGGAGGTTAGTCAGAGGTGGCAACCCGTTCTTCTGCGAACCCCCCTGAAGTAAGGTGAAGTTTTTTAAAAAGAGCGGGGTGCAAGCGCGCTTAAAATGAAAGGTATCGAGCCGCCTATCCTTTCTCAACTCATGACCGCTCCCAACCTCCAGCGCCCCTCCGATTCCGAAATAGCGCCCGAATTCATCGATCTCTGGTTTGCGCCCGAGCGTCAGTCAGAGCAAGTTGCACTCTTAATGAACCCCGCACGCCGTCCCGTCGGCTTAACCCGCTGTCGCGCTGAATATTTCGTGCGTCTGTGGATTTATCTCTTTCTCAAGCAGCACCAAGCCGTCGAACCCGCTCTCCAACGCCCTTTACCCGAACTGAAACTGCCGGAAGGCTGGATTTCTTGTACCCATCGCGAAGCAGCGGCGGTTTTCTATGCGGGGAAGGAACGGGGTAGCGAACGTTCGGCGGGAATGATTCTCGATAAGTTAGTCGCGCTGGGGTTAATTAATAAAGAATTTGACGGCAACACGATTTCTTTGCAAGTCAACCCCTTACCCCAACTCGCCGCTTCCCCAGCAGTGCAAAGCGCCTTAACGTTTCAAGTCGATGACTTCGATGCTCGAAGCGATGCTATTCTCGTTGCTAATTTTTTGGCCCGAAACTATAACTGGATGAATAACAACACGGCAGCAGTTCCCCATCGCATTGCTCGCCGTCTGCGTCAGTGGGCGCGCCAATATCCTCGGGGAATGCGGGTGTTGCGGCGTTGCGATAATTCTAATCCCGTTGGTTTCTATGTCTTTTATCCTACGTCAGTGGAATCGGAGCAGAACTTTTTTCTACCGCCCCGCATCAGCCTGCATTTGAGTTCGACGGAAGAAGAAGATCCGATTGCTGTCGCGCCCATCGGCGATCTCGATTGTACTGCCATTTTTATCCGCAGTTGGTCGATAGACAGTCCTTATATGAAGTATCCTCAAGCGTGTCAATTAGCCGAAGATTGCCAACAAACCGTCCGTCGAATGCAGGAAGATTTTCCGAACTTGTGCGATATTTTTGGTCTGACAATTCATCCGATTTTGGAGCAATTGGCGGCGGCGATGGGCTTCCAAAAGACGCATAAAGATATCGTTGTTGGGATTTCTTGGATGTATCAGTCGATCGATCGCTTAATCGCATTGGACGTTCAGAAAGCCTTATCAAGTGTTGAATTCTTACAGAGTAAGTAAGAAGCTAGTGCCGCCGAACTTTGGCGCGAAGGATGTCAATTAAAATTAAGCTGACATTAAAAAATGTTAAAGGCGATTTTTTGGAGGAGTGCTGCAAAGTTTCCTTAAATAGCGCCGATTTCAGCAAAAAAAAGCACAGAAGAAACGATCGAGACTGGCTTGGGATCGCTGCTAATATAGTCAATATTGATTTGCTTTCTAAGTTTATATTGAGATAAAGGTAAAGCTCTATTCAGTAGAAATACGGGAAGCTGTATCGGTGGAATTCCGGATAGTTTTGTCTTTAGTGTAACTTTTTTATTTATTTTTTTGAAAAGGGGATAATAGTAATGAAAACAATTGTTAAAGTTTGCTGTCCGAATTGTGGAAGTCGTGCAGAACGGCATTACATTAAGCCGAGTTCTATCGTACAGACGCAATGCTCGACTTGCGATTATCTGATGGTTAGTTGCGCGCGAACCGGAAGAGTTGTCGAAGCGTATGCTCCCGGTATTGCGATGCGGTGATACTAATTCTAGATAATGTTGCGATCGCCCCTCTTAATTTTAAGCATCGCGATCGCGGAATTGTTGTCGATACTCCGACTCAAATTCATCATCATCAAAACCCCAATCTTCATCGCTGACAGAGTTTGCAGGTTTTTCGGAAATGGGAGGATCGATAACCCGATAATTGGCATCGAAGACTGTATTATCCGTCGGTACCGATTCGCGACGCTCTCGCGGTGGATTGGGTGGGGTGACGGGCGGTTTGGGGCGCATTTCTTTGCGGGGACTGGGCTTAGCGCGCGCTACGGGTTCGTCCCAGCTTTCATTACGCGGGGTTGAGGGGGCATCCCAATCTGAGTTAGGAGATTGAGGCGGACGTACAGAGTCTCGAACTCGTTCGGGGGGACGTTGGGGAATCGGTTCTCGCGCATCCGGCGGTAAATCCCCTTCTCGACGCGGCGATTTTGAAGGGGGAGGAGGATCGGCGCGCAGGGCAAATTTTGGGCGATAGTTGAGTAATTGTAAGATTGTACTGGTGAGAATGCCCGCCGCGATCGCGCCCGCCATCCACACTGCAACCGGCAGTGCGGGTAGTGCGTAACCAAACAGCATTAACGCCTGAAACTGTCCGTTCTGGAGAACTAGCAGAACTACGCCTCCTACTAGAACCAGTAAAATAAAAAGTCTCATCGGAATTAAAAATTAAAAGTTAAAAATTAAAAAATTGGAACTCAGTGAGTTTTTGCATTCTCCCAATCCATCATTTATAATTTATCCCCCATTCATAACTCATAATTCATAATTCATCACTCATTCTTCCAACGGGACAGAGGAACGCAATCAATCTCGAACGAATCCAAAGCGCGCGCTACTACAAAATCTACCAAATCTTCAATCGTTTGGGGGTTATGATACCAAGCTGGAATCGCTGGAACGATTCTCACGCCGACCTCTGCTAGGGCTGTTAAGTTGCGTAAATGAATGAGACTGAAAGGTGTTTCGCGCGGGACTAACACTAATTTTTTGCCTTCCTTAATTTGAACGTCGGCAGCGCGTTCTAATAAGTCGGAACTCAAACCGGCGGCAATTTTCGCAACCGTACTCATGCTGCACGGCATTACTAACATTCCCAAGGTACGAAACGAACCGCTGGCAATATTCGCCCCGACATCATCGTAGCGGTGGCAGCGCAACTTGCCGCCCGTTGCTACTCCTGCCCGCTCGCGCCAGAACTGTTCCTGTTCGTCGGGATCGGGGGGCATTCGCGTTTGGGATTCTTCTTGCCAAACGCGATAACTCGCCCTCGAAGCGACTAATTCGACTTGGTAGTCTGCCTCGAGTAAATATTTAACGGCGCGCACGGCGTAAATTAAGCCGCTCGCACCACTGACACCAAGCACTAATGGTTTCATTAATTTGGCGATCGCAGATCGCATTTCACAAACACAATCGTATCGATAAAAGAAGTCCTGAAACCTCCTAGAGAGCCGGTCAACGACTCGCTCTTGACAAAATGGACGTGGTGGGAATTGCTAGCTGCGGGGGCGAAAATCTAATTCGCCCCTATTTTTTGGCTTTCAGTTAAAGAGAGGGAATACTCCCCCTACACCTGTTAACAGTTCGCTGTTAACGATTAACTGCTCAGATAGCCCAGTTCTTTCAACTTATCGAACACTTTAGCGACGCTTTCCTCTAATTCTTCCTTATCGGTGCGGCATTCGATTTCGGGGTTGAGGGGGGGTTCGTAGGGATCGTCAATGCCGGTAAATCCTTTGATTTCGCCCGCTCTGGCTCGTTTGTAAAGCCCTTTTACATCTCGCGACTCGCAAACTTCTAGGGGAGCATTGACAAAGACTTCTACAAAATCGCCGATGCGCCCGCGCACTTCATCGCGAATTTCCCGATAAGGAGAAATTGCCGAGACGATAACGATAACATCATTGCGGGTTAATAGATGGGCGACAAAGCCGATGCGTCGGATATTTTCATCGCGATCTTCTTTGCTAAATCCTAGCCCTTTTGTCAGGTTTTGACGCACGATATCGCCGTCTAATACCTCGAATTTATAACCTTGCGATCGCAGCTTCTCGGAAACCGCTTCGCTAATCGTCGTTTTTCCTGCCCCGCTCAATCCTGTAAACCAGAGCGTAACGCCACGTTGCTCCATGAACTGTATCCTCGAACGAACAAACTAAAATGGGGGCAAACGGTTTACCTGCCCTTCACCATTAAACGCCATAATAGGATCGATACCAAGCTACAAATCGTTCGATTCCGGTTTCAATAGGCGTGTCCGGGCGAAATCCCACATCTGCCATCAACTCGTCAACATCGGCGTAGGTAATGGGAACGTCCCCGGGCTGCATGGGTAGCATCTTTTTAACTGCCGTTTTCCCCAAGCATTTTTCTAACGTTGCGATCGCGTGCAACAATTCCACCGGTTGATTGTTGCCGATATTATAAACTTTATAGCGCGCGCCGCTATTGCCTTGCGGTTCCGGGACTTTATCCATCACTCGTATCACGCCTTCGACGACATCATCGACGTAGGTGAAATCGCGCTGCATCTGCCCTTCATTAAACACCTCAATCGGGCGATCTTCCAAAATCGCTTTAGTGAACATAAACATGGCCATATCGGGACGACCCCACGGCCCGTAAACTGTAAAAAAGCGCAAACCCGTGGTCGGAATTTGGTACAAATGACTGTAACAGTGCGCCATTAATTCGTTGGCTTTTTTCGAGGCGGCGTACAAACTAATGGGCGAATCGACATTATCTTCCACTGAGAACGGAACTTTTTTGTTAACCCCGTACACCGAACTCGAGGAGGCGAAAACAAGATGCTTGACGGATTGATGGCGACATCCTTCCAAAAGGTTGACAAATCCCACTAAATTGCTATCGACATAAGCATGGGGATTGGTGAGGGAATAGCGCACGCCCGCTTGTGCTGCGAGGTTAACGACAACATCAAAAGGTTGCTCGGCAAACAGTTGCGCCATCCCTTCGCGATCGACTAAATCGAGTTCGCAAAAGCGAAAACCATCTTGGGCAGTGAGTTGATTTAGGCGAGCTTTTTTTAAGGAAACATCGTAATAAGAATTGAGGTTATCGAGACCGATTACTGTATCTCCTCGTTCGAGCAATCGCTGACTGAGGTGAAATCCAATGAATCCTGCCGCACCAGTAACTAAAGCTGTAACCACGCTATATTTCTCAGCAATAATCTTATGATTTCTGTTCTACTGTAGCTTCTGAGTGAGACAACCGACAAGGTGGTCAATTAAAAATTAAAAATTAATCATTAAAAATTCTTTGCTAGGGCGAGATCGGGCTGTTTCAAAGCCGGATACTCTCATTCTCTACGATCCGTATTTCTGGGAAAATTGCTCGACGCGCCCTCGGCAGACTCAAGTGCAATCGCCTTGTCAAGCACTGACTCCATTCCGAAGCCGTCATGAGAGTAGAGTGAGAACTTCATCCTCAACGACAGTACGATTTCAGAGTCTCTAAGGACAAAGTAAGGAATCGCGCGTTGCTACACCAGTTTTTGAGTTAACTCCGGAAGCAATAGCGCACAATTCTTCAATTTGTTTTCCGTCTAAAATTGCATCGGTGAAGTCTGCGCCGGTAATATTAACCTCGTGAAAGGTAGAAACGAGTAACAGCGTTTCATTAAAAATTGCATCGCTCAAATCAGCGCCGGTAAAGTCTACCCAATCTGCCATGCCATAGCTTAAATCGGCTCCGTGCAAGTTCGCACCTTTGAGCGAAGAAGTGCTGAAAATCGTACCGCGAACGTCGGCATTGCTAAAGTTTGTTTGCTGCAAATTCGCGTTAGAAAATTCTGCCGATCGCAACGTTTGTCCGGAGAAGTCGCGCCCGGGCAGTTCGGCGTTGCTGTAGGAGAGGGGCGGTGGGTAATATTTTGTCGCTTGGGCGAAGGCGGGGGCGGGAAAAAGAAATAGCGCGATCGCGAGGACAATTCCAATAAGTTTCATTAACCAAACGGGGGAGATTGTGACACTTTCTGGAACCGGAGGCAGATTTGACGAAAATTCACCGAGGGCTACGGTTTAATTTTCGCTCAACCTGCCCCTAAAAACATTGCCTCAATCGCATTCTAAAGAATAGCGCGTTGCAACTCCCGTAATCGAGTTCGTTCCCGAAGCGCGATCGCATAATTTCTTGCGCTGTACGTTATCGAGAACTGCATAGCTAAAATCCGTGCCGGTAATATCGGCATCGTCAAACGTCGATCGCAGTAACATCGATTCCACAAACACAGCATCGCGCAGATCCGCACCTTTAAAGTCCGATAAATAAGCGATTCCTTCAGTGAAGTCCGCACCGCGCCAGTTGCTATTTTTCAGCAGAACGCCGTTGAAAACCGCGCCTTGCATCTGCGCTTTGCTAAAATCTGCCTCTTCAAGCTTAGTTTGGGCAAATTCTGCCCCTTGTATGTTTTGTCCGGCAAAATCCTTACTGACAACTTTTACGTCGTCGTAGGCGCGGATTGCTGCCGAACTCCCTGCTAGTGCCGGATTCGGCAAGATCGAGAGAACTAGCACTAACACGCTAGCGATCGCTCCTAACCACTTTTTCATGAGATGAATCGAATCATTGCTAAACTCAAAGCCATAGTCGATTTTAGGTTAAAATCTCCAACTACGACCGATTTTTTAATTTCTGAGATAAGTAGGAGCGTGTAAAAAAAGTGCGATCGGATTCGTAGGGGCGGGTTTAGCTAAAACCTTTGCTATGAAGTGAATTCAGCCGTCAAAACCCGCCCTCTTCAAGTTAAGGTTATTTTCGTCAACCTACTTATGAGTCAATCTCCTTTAGTTGGAATTATTATGGGTAGCGATTCCGATCTGCCGACGATGCAGGGCGCGATCGCGGTTTGCGAGGAATTTGAAGTCAGTTTTGAAGTTGCGATCGTTTCAGCCCATCGCACCCCAGAACGGATGGTAGACTATGCCAAAACAGCGCGCGATCGCGGCATTAAAGTGATTATCGCCGGAGCGGGTGGCGCGGCGCATCTCCCCGGTATGGTGGCATCTCTCACGCCACTTCCCGTCATTGGCGTTCCTGTCGCGACTCGCAATCTGGGGGGCGTTGATTCGCTTTATTCCATCGTGCAAATGCCCGCCGGGATTCCTGTTGCTACCGTTGCGATTGGAAATGCAAAGAATGCGGGTTTACTGGCGATCCAAATTTTAGGAACCAGCGATCCTCAATTGTGCGATCGCGTTCGACAATACCGCCAAAGTTTGCAAGAAATGGTCTTAGAAAAACAAGCTAAACTCGATGAAGTTGGATATAAAAATTATGAATTATGAATTATGAGTTATGAATGGGGGAATTACGAATTACGAATTACGAATTACGAACTATAACTTCGTACAAGTTTTTCCTTCCGCAGTTTTTTTTGCATAGAAAAGATCGGCAGAAGCAACGTCCCCAAAACCGGCACGCTCCCAACTGGTTTCCGCTTCGCTACAAGTTACTTTGTAGGGTGAAAGGGATATCGCCAACGTTACAATGCCAAAAAGAATACCCCAACCCGCAGCCACGCAGCAGCATTTCACGATTAACTCTTGGCGACGAGATGGCTGATTCAATTGCAGGAACGATTTGTAGGGATTCGGCTCACTCATAGCAGCCTTGAGAGGGGGGTACGCAATACTACAATTTTAACCCCGATAAAAAACTTTTTTTCGATTGTCCGGGTTTAATTTCCGTAGCGAGTATAAGTGGCTAGGTGACGCATTATACTCTAATCCCCCATAAGCGTATGGACGCGATCGAACCAACCTACCCCCTTGCTGAATCGGGACGCGACGAGCTAAACCCCCTCGGAGCGGTGGGTATGGAAAACCCCTTCAATTCCTCCGGTTCCCGCTTTTCTTCGGCTTCCGGCGATGTGTATTGGTCGCAAGCGGAACGACAATCGAACGGTAGCGCGCACAGTCGGCTAGAATCGAGTTCGAGCAAGCATTCCCTGGTTGCGATCGACAGTCGGATCGAAGATTTAGACGCGCTATTGGCAGGGCTAGCGCCGGATGTGGAAGTGACGCTATTAGATGCAAAACGCGATGGCATCGCTCAAATTAGTGAGGTTTTAGCCGGACGCAATGATATTTCTAGCCTGCACCTCATTTCTCACGGCAGCGCGGGCAGCTTGCAACTCGGTTCGACAACTTTAGATACCGCAGCACTAGCAGCGCATCAAACGCAAATTCAAGCTTGGGGACAAGCGCTAACCGATGAAGCTGATATTCTCCTCTACGGCTGTAATGTTGCTTCTAATACACAAGGCGTTGATTTTATCAAGCAAATTTCGGCGTTAACCGGCGCGGATGTTGCCGCATCGAACGATTTAACGGGCAACCGCGCGCTGGGCGGCGATTGGAATCTGGAAGTTTTCACCGGCAGCATTGAAACGGATGTCGTGCTGCAACGGTGGGCGCAGGAGGCTTACGGCGCGGTTTTTGGTACGGTGACGGATTTGCCTGCGACGGCGGCGAGTTATTTCGGTACGGCGGGCGAGGATACGGGCAATGCGGTGGAAATTGCGCCGGATAACACGATTTTGATTGGCGGGACGGTCGGCGGTCAAGGTACGGTGTTACGCTTGGATGCGACGGGACAAACCGTTCTCGGTCAATATTCGGTGGGAACGAATATTCAGGATTTGGATGTTAACCGCAGCAATGGCAATATTACCGTTGTGGGGGATAGCGGCGTAACGACGTTGAAGAGCGATGGTAGCGTGCTTTGGAGTCAGACGTTGAGTTTGGCGACGAGTACGCGCCGGGTGGCAGTGGCGCAAGATGGCACGGTGGCGGCGTTGGAGTCAGATAATAACGGCAGCCATCGGGTGACGGTGTGGAATGCGGCAGGAACGCAAACGGGTAGTTTTGCGATCGCGGATGGTAAGAGTATTGATGATATCGCGATCGACAGCAACACCGGCTCGGTTTTTGTTGCCGGTTTTCGGCAGGTTGCATCGACTCTCCAACTTCCCCTCTTTCGCAGCTACAGCTATGCAGGCGGCTTGAAATGGAGCAATTATGATTTTTCTGCCTCGCAAGCCCAATCCAGCGGCGATGGGGCGGATTCGCGAGGATTGCGGGTGGCGATGGGGCGCGACGGAATGCTGTACTATGCGGGCAGTTTGGACGGCGGTAACACCGTCTATCGCAGGGATGCCAGAGATCTGACCAAAAATGCCACCTACAACGTCAATATCGACAGTTACACCAGCACCTCGAATCTCGGAAGCGGTCAGTTTGGCTACTTTGCGCGGGTGAATCCGGGGACGGGAGAGGTGTTGAAGGGGCAGTACGTCGTCAATCGCCTTTCGAGTGGTAAGGGAAATTCTTTCGGGATTAATGCCATTACTGCTTCGGAAAGCGGACAGGTGTTTATCGGCGGTAGTTCGATGGCTTCTGCACCGAATCGGACGGAGTTAAAGGTTAATGGTAGCGCGATCGGCGGCTATACGGCGAGTGAGGGGGCGGTCATTGCGATTAGTGCCGATTTTACCAGCCGCGAGTTGGTGGCGGTGTGGACGGGGACGGGAACTAAAGCGCCTTCGGGGGTGAAGGGGGTGGCGGCGGCGAACGGGATTCGCGCGATCGCGTCGGCGGCTTCTGGGAGTATGATGACGGTCAATCCCCTACAAGCCTCTTCTGCGGGCGGTAACGACCTCTACTTCTCGGTTTGGGGAAATAGTACCTTACCGTCTGTTTCGATTGCCGACATCCAGATGCAGGAAGGAAACGACGGTACGCCCTATGCGGAATTAACAGTTACGCTGTCCCAGAAACCGACAGCGAATGTTACGCTCGATTTTGCGACAGTGGCGGGAACGGCGGCGGAGGGGAGTGATTATATCGCGCAGGCGGGAACGCTGACGTTTGTACCCGATGGCGCGCTGGTGCAAAAGATTCAAATTGCGATCGCGCCGGATACTGATTTTGAAGCCAACGAGACTTTTACGGTTAAACTCAGTAACATCAGTGCAAATGCAACGGTGGCGAAAGATTTCGGTACGGTAACGCTCCTCAACGACGACTCGAATGCACCAACTGCGATCGCGATTTCGGGCGATAGCGTTGCGGAAAATAGCGCGAATAATACGATTATCGGCACGTTTTCTACGGCGGATCTGGATGCGGGCGATACGCAAACCTATACGTTGCTCGACGATGCAGGCGGACGTTTTAAAATTGATGGCGATCGCTTGTTAGTTGCTGACGGTACGAAGTTGGACTTTGAAAGCAACGGTACTCATGCGATTACCGTTCGCAGTACCGATGCGGCAGGATTATTTCTCGATCGCACCTTGACGATTAACCTTCAGGATCTCAACGAAGTCCCAACGACAACCGGATTCGACAACCTGATAATTCCCGATCCAAACGTTACGCCCAGTAGTACCCTTGATATAGCGAAAGCGTTCGGCGATCTCGACGCGGGCGACACCCTCACTTACTCGATCGCGGATAATACTAACCCCGAGCTTTTCAGTACGCCGCCGAGTTTGGATGCGAAAACGGGTCAATTAATCCTGAACTACCAGCCCACAGCGTTAGGTAAAACCAGTTTAACCTTGCGCGCAACGGATGCGAAGGGATTGTTCGTGGAAAGCGCGATCGCGATCGAAGTAGGAACGCCCGTACCTCCTACACTGCCCGATCCCACCGCAGAACCGAAACCCGAAACGCTACCCGTTCCGCCGCCGTCCTCAAATTCCACTCCTAATGCAGCAAATCCTTCTGCGATCGCAACTTTAACTCCCGAACCATCACCGAATAATATTCCTGCTGAAACTCAAATATCCGCCACACCAGTGCCTCTAGAAATACCTGCGGATATTGCCTTCAACAACGTTGAATCTCCGCAAAACGCCTCCAATGTTGAGGTTGTAAATTCCCTAAATTCTAGTGTAACTTCGCCAGATTTAGTAGTTAACTTTACAGCACAAAGTTCGGAAAATCTGCTACAAAAAACTAGACTCGATTCCGCAAGCTTGAGTCAAACACCAATTGCTATTCAGAACTTAGGAAAAGAACAACTCTACGAGTTTTTAAATTATGCTTCACAATCGAGTTATCCAGCTTCATTAGAAATATTGAATCGTAACAGCCCCACGATTGGGAGTGCAATTTCTTCAGACTTATCGCCCCCATCCAGTCCTCCCAATCCTTACCCAAGCTCCCTGTCAGGGAGTCCCTCGACTTTACCCTTACAACTCAATTTTAACGATCTTTTTTCTCAGATTGGCGCTCAATTTAATCAGCCAAAATCGAGAGCGGAAGAACTCGAATTTTGGGCAGCAGCCACCGTATTGATTTCGCTTTTCTTAGGGAACTATAATTTTAATTCAAGAGTCTATGGTCGTAGTGTAGTAAAATCAAAACTCGCTCCGGTAAAACTCCTGAAAAAATCCCGCCTTCCGAGCGATTTAAACGACACGAGCGATGAGACAGACAGCCGAGATTCCGATGACTTATTGGAATCGCACGATAACGACCCTTTTGGATTAGCTTCTCCAGGAAAGCTTTTGTTTCAACAAACTTCCTGGTCGCTTTAAAGAATTTCAGTTATCCTTCGATAAAGCGCGATCGCCAAGCCAAATCAAGTTTATTTTTGAAAGCGTCAAAGGTCAGAAAAACAGACTACAACCTCGTCCGAACTGAATAACCTCACAATTTAACGCTCATGACTCAAGCATTTCTCAGAATCGAGGATCGCGTTCTTAACGCTGAAGATATTGCCGCTTTACTAGAGAAATACAACCTTTTGCCGCAACTTGCGCGCGAAGCCATTATCGATCGAGCGATTGAAGAGATTGCGATCGCACCGGATGAAATCGAGAGAACTTGCGAGAGTTTCTGGAATCAGCGCCAACTCTTGCAACCCGAGGTTCAAAAACAATGGTTGTGGCAGCAAGGAATCACCCCAGAACAACTGCGAGAAAAGCTGCTGCGAGAATTAAAAATCCTTAAATTCAAAAAAGACACTTGGAGCAATCATCTCTCCGATTATTTTCTCCTGCGCAAAAGCAGTTTGGATGGCGTTGTTTACTCCCTGGTACGAACTTCTAACCTCAATATTGCCCAAGAACTCTACTTTCGCATTCAAACTGGCGAGTCTCTGTTTGCTGAAGTTGCGCGCCAATACTCCCTCGGTCCAGAAGCGCAAACCGGCGGACTCGTCGGTCCAGTGGAACTCTCGCGTTTAGATCCCGCCCTTGCTGAGGTTCTTGTTTCTAGTGAAATCGGACAATTGCGTCCGCCTCTTCAGTTTGGGGAATGGTCGATTTTGCTCCGCCTTGAAGAACGGATTCCCGCCCAACTCAACGGCATTATGGAACAAAAATTACTGGATGAGTTGTTTGAAAGTTGGCTGCAAGAACGAGTCACGGAGGTTGTGCAACAACATAAATTAGAGCGCCATCTCGTGACTCAATAATTACTAATTCGTAATGCGTAATTCGTCATTAAGAATTCCTTAATTTTGTAGGTTGGGGAGCCACTGCGGTGGACGGATTCCCCGGCTTGAAGCACGCGGCATTCAAGCGAAGCGCGACCCAACAAACACCTATGGATGTTGGGTCTCGTCCCTTTAAGGCCTATTCATTAGGCGGTTCGGCATAGGGAGCTAAATCAACTTCGGGTGCAAATTCACGAACCGGCGTTTCAGGATTGCCATGTTTCTTGATTTCTTGCGCCGCTTCCACCATTTCTGGGGTGGGGGGCTGGGGCGGCATTGGTTGAGAATTTTCAGTATCGAGATCGATCGCGCTTTCTTCTTTTTCCCAGTCGGCGCGCTCGTCTTCGACAGAGGCTAGAGGTTCCTGTTCTCGGGCAGCCTCATCTTTTTCTGCTTGAGTCTCTTCTTTTTCTAAAGGGATAAAACTAGCGGACGATTCGCCCTCTGAAACGGAGGGATTCTCCTCAGTCTCCATTTCGATCGTTTCGAGAAGGATTTCTACCGATTCGCTCAAAACTTCGCCGGTTTCTAAATCGACGGATTGTTCGACACTTAAGGTGGCAACTTCGATTGTTTCGGATTCTTCGCCGTCTGGATTGTCCTCGAGGGGAGTTTGGGGGGGAGGAGTGATGCTTTCTGCGGTTGCTTGTGCTTCTGCTTCGGGGTTTGTCTCGCTGGCGCTTACACTGTCGGAGGTTGTCTCCTCAACCTTCGGGGAGGGAGGCGCGATGCGATCGGCGAGCGATTCGAGCTTGTCGGTTTGAGGGTCTTCTGCTTCTTCAACTAAAGTCGCAACGGACTCAACGGGGGCAGAGGTTGGCGGTTTGGGTTTGCGGAAGCGATTGGTAATCGGGGCAAATAGGATATTCGGGGAGAGGCGGTTAATTTTTGCCTGGGTTTCGGGGGAAATCACTGTTTTTTCGCCGTCTGCGGTGGTAGCACGGCGCAGACTGAAAGCTTCCCATCCCAACCAACCGAGGAGGGCAACGGAAGCCGTTTGACCCAATAATACGCCGCCGGTGATGCGTCCGGCGCAAATCCACAGTACGAGGGCGTAGAACATGGCAACACCACTCCAGAGGAAGTCGTACTTGCGGTGAACTTCGGGGAAAAAGAAAGCGGCCATGAATAGGACAAAGCTTCCGAGGGCGACGGCGATCGCGAGGATATGGGCAAGCATTATTAAAAGTCCTCCTCTAAGGTTTGAGTGTTGGGGGTCATTTCAGTTATGAGTTATCAGTTATGAGTTACCAGTTATTCAGTTATTAGTTCTTCCTCTCTTAATCAAATTTAACCATCAATGGGTCGTTCGAGCCGTTTTCCCGGCAGGTATGGCGCTAAATTAAGCCCGATTGTTAATGCCCTACTGGGGCTTTTGCGCCGCGCCCGCCCTTACCGAGAAACAATAAAAGCGGTAGAGAACAGAGGAAAATAATTCCTACAAATCGAAAGATATCGGCGTAAGAGAGAACGGCAGATTGCAGGCTGACGAGGCGATCGAGGGTTTCTAGGGCTTGTTGCTGCGCGATCGCGGCATCGACACCGCGACTTTGAAAATATCCTGTTAGCGCTTCGAGTCGTTGTAGGGTTTCGCGATCGTAACCGCTTAAATCTGTTAATAGCATAGCGCGGTGAAAGGTTTGCCGTCGGTCGAGCAAGGAAGCCAGAATTGCAATGCCAATGCTGCCGCCCAACTGCCGCATTAAGTTATAAAAACCGGAACCGGCGGAAATATCTTCTGGGGGCAAACCGCCCAAAGTCGCTAAACTTAAGGGCAAAAACATGAGAACGGTGGTCGCGCCGCGCCACACTAAGGGCCAAAAGAGATTATCCGTGCCGGTTTGGGGAGTAATTTGGGCGAGATCGAACATAACGAGGGTCGTGCCGATCGCGCCCATACCGATTAAAATACGAGCGTCTACTTTGGTGGAAATTTTCCCCAACAACACCATCATGATTGCTGAGGCGAGCGCGCCGGGAGCAAGCAACCAGCCGGTTTGCGTGGCGGAATACCTCAATATCCCTTGGGCGAAGAGGGGAACGGCGAACAGCGCCCCATACAAGCCCATCCCCAAAATGCCGGAATAGAGGCTGCCAGCGGCTAAGGCGCGATGGCGCAAGACGCGCAAATCGACAGCGGGATGTTTTACCCGCAGTTCGCGGCGGATAAACAGGAATAAGCCAACCACCGCTGCGATCGCGAGGCGGATAATAAAAGGGGAGTCAAACCAACCTTCAGTTTCCCCTTCTTCGAGCAGCGTTTGCAAGCTGCCCACGGCGATAATTAAAAAGAGGATGCCCCACCAGTCTACGGGTTGTCGTTGTTGCGATCGCTTCTTGGCATCCGGACGCAAAAACAGCAGCGCCATAATTGTTGCGACAATGCCCACCGGCAGGTTAATAAAGAAAATCCAGCGCCATCCAAGGCTATCGGTTAAATATCCCCCCAAAGTCGGACCAATCGCTGGCCCCGCAATCACCCCGACTCCAAAGACGGCTTGAGCGAGGCCCTGTTCGGCGGGGGGAAAGCTTTCAAACAAAATCGCTTGTGCCTTAGCGAGCAATCCGCCGCCGCAAAGTCCTTGTAAGATGCGCGCTACGATCAGCATCGGCAGATTGACCGAAAAACCGCAGAGAACTGAGGAAAGCGTAAACCCAACCATTGAAAAGACAAAGTAGGTTTTTTTGCCGAAGAAGTCGCCCAACCAAGCCGAAAGGGGAATGAGAATGACATTGGCGATGGCGTAGGCGGTGACAACCCAGCCCACTTCGCTAATGGTTGCGCCCAAGGTGGCTTGAATCTCGGTCAGTGCCACGTTCACGATGCTGGTATCGATGACTTCGAGAATTGCGCCTAAAGCTGCTGTCAGCGCGATCGCCCATTTTAAGGGGCCTTGCACGTAACCGGCAAACGCTTCTGGGGAGAGTTCGGCTTTTGAGTTCGGTGAGGAGGAAATATTGGTCATCGGTCAATTAAATTTTATCGGGCTTATCCACGCGATCGCGTCTAACCTCAAAATTGAGGGGCGGTTTCGACGATTTCGCCAGCATCTTTTCGCCAATGGTCGTATTGAGTTGCGCCCCCAGTAACATCACCAAAGAAGTCATATACAACCACAACATCAACACAATAACGGCTCCTACCGTTCCGTAAACCCGATTATAATGCCCGAAATTATTGACATAGAGGCGGAACAAACCGGAAATACAAGCCCAAGAAAGCGCTGCTAAAATCGCGCCCGGAACAATGGGCGTTCCGCGCTTGCGACGGCTGGGGCCATAGCGATAAATAAAGGCAAAAGATGTACTAACAATTCCTAGCGCGACCGGCCAACGCAGTAAACCCCATAAATCCAAGAAAAAGACGATGCGAGCGGTTAAAGCTTTGGCATTATCGGCAGAGAAAGAGTTTTCGGCTACGCCGGGAAGATTATTAAGCAGTTCGGGAAGCTGGAAAATGAGGCTCAGTGAGAATTTAAAGATAAAATCCCCCATTAATACTAGGAACGAAGCCATCACCATCAGACCAATGCTGCCCAGCGTGAGTAGAATCGCGATGATTCTTGATTTCCAAAACGGCCGCCGGTAGGGGAGGGGAATGCGTTGAATTTGATCGAGGGCGTTCATGGCAGCACCGACGGCGGAAGAGGCAATCCAAATTGCGGCCAGAAAGCTAAGGGAAAATAAACTTTTACTTTTGGTTTGCGTAATTTCGGCGACAACACTTTTGACGAGGGCCCAAGCCATGTCGGGCGCAAACATTTTGAGTTGAGTGACGAGATCTCGGAAGGTTAATTCTAACGAGGAGTTACCTCTGCCAGCGAGTTGTTGGATAACGCCTAAGAAGGTGGCTTGTAAGGATTCCTCGAAAATTGCGATCGCCGCGATCGTTGCTAGAATCGTGGGGAAGAGTGCGAGCATGGTATTGTAAGCCATTTCTGCCGATAGGCCTCCCAAGCGTTGTTCCATTGCTTGCAACAATGCCAACCTCAACGTCGTGAAGTTGAGGTAGGTAAAGAATAGTAAACAACGCGGGACTCGCATAATAATGCTGTAGGGCGTACTCTTTTAATATTTAAACTCGGATTCGAGAGGTCTGTTGAAAGTCGAGCGAACTTTATGAATGAAGAAGTCGTACAGTGGTTGACAGAAATTCGCTCTTTGCAGGAAGAATTGACGCAATGCAGGAGCGATCGGGATGCTTCGGATAAAAGCGCGGCACACTGGCGGGAATTATACTCGACCGAGGCACAACAGCGCCGTGTAGAAGCTCGCTTGGCTCGAGAAAATCTCAATCGGCTCGAGCGAGAGATTCGGCAATTAAAAACGGGAGGCGTTGGCAATGCTTCGACTTCAGACGAGGAACGCGCTGCTGTTGAAGCGGAAGTGCTGGCGCTGAAGGATATCGAGAGTTTACAGCAAAAACTGATCGCAACGATTGAGGAACGCGATCGCGCTTTGGCGGCGTTGAAAGTCGAACAGGAACAACACCAACAAACGCGCGACAGTTTAACGGCGATTATTAGCGATACTGTCGAGCAGCTATCTCAGTATCGATGAGGATTGGGGCTTGCGCGCAAATAAATAAATTTCGTCTCGTTGCGAGACTAAGTTGAAATTTGGCTGCTGTCGGAAATAAGCCACTCTTTGCTGCGCTAAAGCCACATGATCCGGCCAAGGACGGCGTAAATCGATTAAAACGAAGTCAAAAGCGCCGAGTTCGGCTTCGGAAAGCGGCGTATTAATTAATTTAAGGGTGGGGCGGTGGGTGAGGTGGGGCGCGAGTTCGTTATCGGTGAGGACGCTGGCGTTGGGTGGAATCGCTGACATGGCTTGCGTTGTCGCTGTCCAGGTGTCGAAGGTGGAGAGGAAGCGCAGGATGTAGTAGTGTTTGGCGAAGGCAAAAAATGCGATCGCGCACCACAACATTACCGTTTTTCTTCGCAGGCGCAATCCTTCCCCCGCCGCTAGCGTTGCGATAACGCTGAGAATGAGAAAGGGGAGAACGGGGAGGGAGTATTGATAGTACAAATCCCGTTGATTGGGATCGTCGGCGAGGAGATTGAGGCAAAGGGCGGGAATAGCGGCGATGAGGGGCGCGAGGCGGCGCGGCGAAAGTCCCCACAAAAGCGGTAATACGAGCAATAGGAGATAGCGGAGGCTATCAAAGGAAAAGATTTGCCCGAGTAGGAGTTGGGGTTTAAAGAGGAAGTTTTGGAAGATTTCGTTGAAGGAACTGCCGAGGTAGGCGTAACGCCACAAATGCCGCCCTAGGGTTGCGCCTGCGCCGCCAAAAGTCGGGATAATGATTTGAGTAGCGATCGCAAACCAAGCAATTCCGGCGCAAAACGCGATCGCGCCGTACAGCCTTTTTTTCTCGCAGGCGAACAGCCAAACGCCCATCGCAGCTACCGTAAGGGAAAGAACGGCTTTGCAACTGAGAATTAACGCGATCGCGGCGCAAAACCCGATAATTTTTCCCCGCCTTGCCGATAAAACCGCTGCAAACAGCCCGAAGGGGACAAAAACATCGGGGTGAAAGTCGAAGAGGTTGATATTGAAGATGAGGGGGTAAAAGAGGTAGGCGAAGGCGACTAAGCGACTTTGGGAACGCGGCAAACCGGCATCTAGAGCGAGGTTAGAGGCGAGGAGGGCGGCAGAAGAGAGCGCGATCGCTTGTAGCGCAAAGAGCCAATAAACAGAGGGATAGAGTTTATAGAGGAGCGCGATCGGATAATAAATGAAGGCTGCATGATCGCCTAAGATATGAAAGCCCAATAACGACGAAATTGGCGTTTTTCCCTGACTAATGAGGTAAATGGCTTGGTCGAAAATCCCTAAGTCTGCTGCTGTCGAACGGTAGAGGGCGTGTTTTAAACTGCTACAGGCGAAGAGGAGTAAACCGAACAGCGCGATCGCAGCAATTAACGAATTTTGCTGCCGTTCGACGATAAGTTCCTTGCGTTGCCGATTGGATTCTTGTATCGTTTTTGAAGCTTGGCTTGCACTCAAAATGCCGTCTCCTCCGACGCAGCAGCAACCAATTTTCACGGGCTTACCTCATTTTTGTCAAGGCAGTTCTATTTCCCGTAGTTATACTTAAGTTTTCTTGAAAATATTAAGAATTTAACTGCTATGACTTTTGTGCGATCGCGATTCTCGCTTCTCTTCCGAAATCCCGTCATTCTCGGCGCGATCGTCGTTTTTTCTTTCGCACTTTACCTCTACATTTTTAAGTTTCAAAGCAACATCTACGGTTTTTTTCGCATCGGTTCCGTACTGCCTTTCTCTCCTTACCTCGAACTTAAAAAAGCCCTCATATTTAACGGAGAACTCGGCTTTGACGGTCAACAATTTCTCAGCATTGCTTTCGATCCCTTGTTGCACAATCCCGATACTTTGTCAACTCTCGATAGTCCAAGATTGCGATATCGAAGAATTCTTTATCCCTTACTGAGTTACGTTCTCGGACTGGGGAACGTTAACCTGATTCCCTATGTAATGGTGGCGATTAATATCGCTTCTATTCTGGGGTTAACCTGGATTTTTACACAATACTCGAAGGCTAAAAAGTGGCGATCGCTATTCCTCCTCTGCATTCCTGGCGTGTGGATTGTGCTTTCCCTCTCCACCGCCGACTTACTCAATAGTTTGCTAACCATAGCCGCATTTTACTGCTATCAAAACTCGCGAATTGGACGCACTGCAATTCTGCTTTCTTTAGCGTATTTAACGAAAGAAATTTCCGTGATGATGGGACTCGCACTTATTTTAAATAGTGCTTGGAAGCGCCAAGGAAAACAAATCCTCTATTTAGGGGCTGCATTTATTCCCACTTTACTGTGGAATATCTACGTTTTACTGAGACTAAAATCTCAAGGGTTTCTCGGCATCAATGAAAATTTCGGGACTCCCTTGCTCGGCATCACACAAAAAATCTTAGCATTAATCAACGGAGGATTTAGCATTAAAAATGTTTATGAAGCTTATGCTTTTTTCCTGTTGATAGTAATATTTGCTTCAAATCTCGTTATTGCAGCGAAATCACTTCGAGAAAACCGCGTTATCGGGTTAGCGACCTTACTCTACGGCGTATTATTTATTTCCAGCAGTATGGCGATGCTAAGCTATTTCTTGAATTATCCGCGTCAATATATTGATGTTTACTTTCTCTTGCTCTTAACTTGCTGCAATCGCCTCCCCAACTTCGAGCGATTAAAACTTGGCTTAATCGCTGCGGCAGGGATAGAGAGCGTTATCTTTATTTTCGGACATAGTTAGAATAATTGAGAATTGACAATGGACAATTGATAACGTTTGGAGATATTTCGTAGGGTGGGCAGCGCCCACCAGCCTTAAGTCAGTGCCATTCGACAATGGACAATTGATAACGTTTGGAGCCGTTAATTGAAGAGAGTCGATTCTATGCGGCGAATGTCATTCGCTCTTAACCATCTAATTTAATTTTTTGTACCTCACTCACATGAAAATTGCTATATGCTTTATATAACAGTTAAGATTTACGGAATGAACGGAATTCGAGGAGAATTTAAAGATTACGAGAAAAAAGCGTTAGCCCTATTCAAAAAACACGGAGGTGAAGTGCTTGTTGCCTATGCTCCAGAAAAGGAAAACACCAAGTTAGAATACCCCGATGAAATCCAAATCTTAAGAATTGAAAACCGTACAAAATTTGAGGAGTTTATGAAAGATCAAGAGCGGCTGAAGATGGCAGGCGAGCGTACATCAGTGATTCGGAAAACTGAAGTTTATTTATCTGAAGAAATCATTGACTATTCAACTTAGAAACGATCGCTTGTTTTAGAAGCTGTTTCACTTGCTTTCCTTGCCGATAAAATCCCCTCTCACTTCCAGCACCACACCGCCCGGAAAAGAAGAAGTCCGCGAGCGCTTTGGCGCATCAATTAACTGCGTTACGGCTTCGATTTGCTCGAAATTCGGAGCAATTTTTAAGATCTTTTGCAAAAATTGACGCACGACGCGACGCTGAATTGCTAGGGGAATGGAACGCAATACCTTACAATTCAGCATTCCTTCTGGGGTAAGGCAATCTTTTAACTGCTGGGATGCAACTTCTTCGAGATAGTCGGATTCTGCGCGCAAGATTTCGGCTGTTTGCGCGATCGCGGTTTCCACTTGCGGGTTAAAATGCGCTTTTAAATAGGGAATGGTTTCCTGACGCAGGCGATTGCGCGCAAACTTCAGGTTATGATTCATCGCATCGTCCCATACCGGCAATTGAAACTGCCGACAAAACTCCCCCGTTTCCGCGCGGCTAAAGTTTAATAAGGGGCGAACTAATTGTAAATTGGGGGCGAGGGAACGCTGCCAAACCATCGCCTGCAAACCATCGGAACCCGCACCGCGAAAGCAATTATACAGGAAAGTTTCGGCGCGATCGCTCAATGTATGCCCCGTCGCGATCGCGCTATACCCCCCCTCCCGCGCCATTTCCATTAACGCCTCATATCGCCACTCCCGCGCCGCTGCTTCCGTTTCCGGCAATTCCCGCGCTACTTTCAGAAAAAACGGCAGATTTCGCCCGCGTGCAATCTCCTCAACGTGCGCCGCAATTCCCGCATCCGTCGCCCAACCATGATCGCAGTGCGCCACCGCCAATTCCCAATCCCACTTCGGTTGCAAGTGCAGCAACAACTCTAACAAACAAAGCGAATCTTGTCCCCCCGAAACCGCCACTAGCACTCGCGCTTGTCGCGACAACAATTGCTGTTGCCGACAGGTTTGGTGCAAGCGCGCGTGGAAAAGCGTCCAAACCATAACCTAATCTTGACGTTACGTGAGCGCAAAGAAGGACAGAATAAAGCGCAAAAAGAAAGACAGACTAATTATTGAAAACCGCCTATCTTCCTCAAGATCGCCACTTTCTACTCTTTAATTGATATCTTTCCAAAGATCGTCAAACTCATCAGCAGAATCAGTTTTCTTCTTCTTATCCTGCGACGATTCAGCCCACGCAAAATCATCATCTGAGCCTAAACCGCCTAATTCAAGGCTGTCATCCGAAGCCGCAAATAGATCGTCCTCTAAGTCGTCATCTGCTGCCCCAAAAATATCTTCTACAGCTTCTTCATCTGCTCCACCAAATAGATCGTCTTCATCCTCTGCGCCTCCCCACATATCGGCTTCTAAAGAATTATTAGTAGTATTATCTGTTTCATCTAAACTGCCGAAAAGATCGTCGGCTAACTCTTCTTCTGCGGATTCTGTAGCAAATAAATCATCTTCAGCTTCGGCTTCTAACGATGCACCGGCAAACAAATCTTCTTCAGAATCTTCGGCTGCGCCCGTACCAAATAAATCATCTTCAGCTTCTAACGATGCACCGGCAAACAAATCTTCTTCAGAATCTTCGGCTGCGCCCGTACCAAATAAATCATCTTCGGCTTCGGTTTCTAACGATGCACCGGCAAACAAATCTTCTTCAGAATCTTCGGCTGCGCCCGTACCAAATAAATCATCTTCGGCTTCGGCTTCTAACGATGCACCGGCAAACAAATCTTCTTCAGAATCTTCGGCTGCACCCGTGCCAAATAAATCATCTTCGGCTTCGGTTGCCGGTTCGCTAGCGAATAAATCGTCTTCGGCTTCTTCAGCAATAGCCTCAGTTGCAAATAAATCATCTTCGGCTTTGGTTGCCGGTTCGCTAGCGAATAAATCGTCTTCGGCTTCTTCAGCAATAGCCTCAGTTGCAAATAAATCGTCTTCGGTGGCGGTTGCCGGTTCGCCAGCAAATAAATCGTCTTCGGCTTCTTCAGCAATAGCCTCAGTTGCAAATAAATCGTCTTCGGTGGCGGTTGCCGGTTCGCTTTCTGAATTTACCGTAAAGACTTCTGTCGTTGTTACTTTAGTCGTGACTTCCTCTGTCACTTTGGCAACAGGGATATTCGGGGGAGTCTCGACGGAGGCAGTTTCTGTTGCCGCCATCGTAGCTGGAGTGGCCACTGTTGGCATTGTCGCTAGCGATGGATTGCTGGGCGCGCTGACTGCATTGGCAGCAGGAGAAACGGGCGTTGAGGAAGTTCCCGGTTCTGAGGGACAAAATTCGATATGAATTCTGACCTTTCCGCTTTGCCAACTTGTTGCCCCGAAGCGCAGCACTTCACAGGAAATACCATCTTCACCGAACCATTCTTCCGTGTCGCCCGTCAAACCTCCGATGCCATGCTCGAGCATGGCAGCTTTCAATGATTCTGAGAGTTCGCCGACTCTAAACGTGCCGTGTCCGATTAAGAATTTCATCGATTCGGGTACGGATAGCACTTCCCCAGTTAAGAGTGGTTCAAATTGATTATCCACAGCTATTTCACCCCATTATTTTCTAAAGTTAGTGGTGGATTTCTCCTTGTCTGACGGGCGCGCAGCTTTCAGCGAAGCGGCGACGGTTTAGAAAAACCAACCGTAGGAATGCAATCCTTTGCCCAATAGGTTCACACCAAGATAGCAAATCCAGACTACTGCAAATCCTGTTGCTGCTAAAATTGCGGGTCTGCGACCTTGCCAGCCGCGCGTAATGCGGGCGTGGAGGTAGGCAGCGAAGACAAGCCAGGTAATTAAGGCCCAAGTTTCTTTGGGATCCCAACTCCAGTAGGAACCCCAGGCTTCGTTTGCCCAGACTGCACCGGCGATAATGCCAATGGTGAGGAGGGGAAATCCGAGGCCGATGATGCGATAGCTGATGTTGTCGAGGGTATCGGCTAGCGTCAAGCGCTGGGGCGAGAGGGTGGCGATTTCGGCACTGACAGCGTTGAGGACAGCGGTATTAGCTTTAGTTGGACTAGCAACTTTGAGTTCTTCTGCGGGGGCGGCGGAAGAGGTTTTAGAGAGGAGGCGATAGCCTCCGGTGCCGATGGAACTGCCGCGCAGTTCGATGTTTTTGCCCCGCGTTACGACCAAAAATGCGATCGCCAGTAGCGCGCCGATCATCAGCGTTGCATAGCTGAGCATCATAATGCTGACGTGCATCATCAGCCAATTCGATTTGAGAGCGGGAACGAGCGGTGCGGACGCTTGCATTTCGGAGGGTAGCGTCAGTGCAGCAAAAGCTGCAATTCCCATTGCGAGGGGGGCGGCAAATGCACCCACTAATCGACTGCGACTCATGCGTTCGGCGACTAAATGAATGGCAGTTACTCCCCAAGCGAGGAAGAATAAGGATTCGTAAAGGTTGCTAATTGGGAAGTAGCCTGCTTCTATCCAACGAGAAGCGAGGAGGGCTGCGATACATAGGTTTGCGATCCCCATCCCTGCCGTTCCTAGTACCTGTAAATAGGGGATTTTTGGGAAGGCAACCCCTACCCAATAGATCAACACGGTTAGGAACAGAACCGCAAACGAGGTATTATCTAGCGCGTTTTGGAGAGCAACTAAATTCATAAGGCCGGAGTTTAAGGATTTGGGAGTTATCGAAACAGACTTGGCGAGCCAAAGTCCGTGCAACGTCCTAGCCTGTCAATAATATCCTATCGTTTGACCCCCTTAAACGGTTGACCGAATTTTCTTCGAGTAAATTTTATATTCATTCCACATTTTGCGGGTTCTTACTGAGGTACGATTAGGCACAGCCCTATGTTGTCCGAGTTAGTGGAGAAATCTATGGAGTTTGTGTCAGAGAACGGAGATCGCGCAGTCTGTACTTATATGGAGCTTGTGGTTGATGCTTATATCCACGTTCTTTATCGCGAGCGAGCGAACGAAGAGTTGTTTGCCGATCGCATTAGCGATATCGAACCGCTAGCGCCGGAGGCGGAATCTCTAGACGCGATCGCGGATTAGTGCCGAGACGCACAATTTTAAGGACAAAATTTCTAATTCGATCGAGCATAATCTAAAGAGCATTATTAGCCAGCTTAAACGCTAACTCGCTCTCCTAGCCCTAACCTCAATTTAAATGGCGATCGCCACCTCAGATACTCCTCTCATCGCACGCAGATTTACTAACACTCCTTACAATCATCCCGCTGTTCGACCTGAATTGGTAAGCAGCGGGATAATTACACTTGATGCTAAGATATCCTTTTCAATATTGGGGAAGGTCGGCGATATCTAACCGAGCTTGTTTTATCTTCTCCTGGTGTAGCCTGTTCGAGTTGGCAGCAAGCAAACGATTTAAATTTGTTATGACTTCTTTAACAATTACCGAAGCTCGAAAAATTTTGAACGCTTTTAGTTGTACGACTCCAAGAGCGATAGCCTCTCCCGTTGAAAAAGGGCAAGTCCGCGAAGCTCTATTAGCGATCGCGCGTGCTTCGGATGCGGAGAATTTAGGCGTTTGCGCCAATTGTGCCGAGGAAGGATTTGCTGCCCTCAATCGCTATCTTTCTGCAATGGGCTATCGAGCCAATTTAGCCGAAGCTGAGGCAGCAGAAGGGTTAGAACCGATCTACATTAAGTATAATACTCAAAAACAATCTTGTTATTGCGATCGCTACACCGGAACCTATCGAGGCGTGTTAGTTTCTTGCCAGTCCGACGATGATAATATTAATGGAACTTTCGGACATTTTCCCCTCGATTTGTTTGGAGAATGAAGCTCCAGTCTTTCCGAATCCTGTAGTAGTCGTTCATGAGGCCATGCGAATTTCGCACTGCACCCATTAAGGATTGTAAGCCCGGACGCTTTCTTGCTCGTTGGCATCGTTGCGCGACACCAGTGCGATCGCATCGGTATCGTTGCTAAGGTTCACGGGCTGATGCGGTACGCCGGATGGGATGTAAAGAAAGTCGCCTTGTTGGTTGATGCAGGATTTGGATAGCCCTTCGCCGTAGAAGGTTTGAACTTCCCCTTTAAGGATGTAGATTGCTGTCTCGAATCCTTCGTGATAGTGCGGCTGAGCTTTAGCACCGGCGGGGATGATGACGACGTTCATCGAGATACCGGTGGAACCTGCTGTTTTGCTGGAAATGCCTACATAGTTGGGCAATTTCTGAAGCGTATCGATCGCGACATCGGGTCGCACTGTGATAATTTCACCGTTGGGATTCATGCAGACCTCGCGGAATTAGAGAGCGTTGAGACTACTGATAAGTGGCAACGGCGGCTCGTGAGTTCTTTGACCGCCTAACCCCGGCTAGGGGCGATCGGGAACAATTCAAGTATTTCTCTAAAATATTTATAGCATTTTTCTTTGGCGTGAGGTATGCTGTGCGGGCGAATGGCATTCACCCTTACCCATCTCATGGCAATTTTTTGTCCCTCATCCCTATGAAAAACGCTGGAGAGAGCCGAGTGAATTACTTGAAACTTTTTTTCATGATAAATGAAAGACCTCCAACCCGATTAACAATTTCGCTGCCTGTGATTTTAACAAATCCAAGTTTTTGGTATAAGTTTACGGCTGGATTATTATCGCGTACACTGAGAGAAATGGCTGGATAGAAAGGGTTTATCTCTTCAATCAGACGATTAATTAATAAGGTTCCAATCCCCCGACCTCTGACCGCTGGAAGTGTAGCAACAACAAGCTCGGGAGTGGTATCGTCAAGATATCCAAAACCCTTATTTGTCGCCGTCCCTAAACGAATCCAAGAGGCTCCGATCGCGCGATCGCGCTCTACGGCAATAAACCCTCTATCGCCAGTTTTGCCCCAATCTTCTGCATAGGCCATAAGCGCGGGCTGAGTCCGAACATCATCTATAGAGTCTTCATGTGAGGCATACATAAGCATCTGCAAGATGAAATCTTTATCATTTAAATTACTTTTACGAATACTAAGGTCGTTTAGCATAAGTACGAACGCGCAGGGGGAAGAGATTATTTATAAACTTTTTCTTAAGAATTCTAGAACGCAGAGCTAGTGGTGGGCAAGCGCGGCTCTTTGAATCGCTCCGATTGCAGGAAGAGCGCTTTTGCTACCCTTGCCCAGCCGACCAAGATTTAAGAGCCGCCCGACGGCAAACCTTGAAAGAACATTCCTAAATACTGTGCCATCAGAAATTAATAAATCGTTAAAATACTTGAGATTTCGTAAAATAGGCATTTCTCAGCCGCTATAAGTCAGCATCCTTTGACTCTTCTTCAATTCTAGCCTTGAGAGGAGTGCGTTTTGCCTAAAAAAGTGCTAAAATAAAATTCGAGCCTTAAACGATCGGTAACAATTTTTGATTTCAGTATTGCCTGGTTTTTTCGATCTCAATATTGACGAGTTGCTCTCCGACACTTTAACTCACTACAGTTGTTCAATTCAGGAGGCAATTCCTCTATGTCAATTTACGTCGGCAACCTCCCCTACGAGGTTACGCCTGATGATTTAAAGGAGATTTTTGCAGAATACGGAACCGTTAAGCGCGTTCATCTGCCTACCGATCGCGAAACCGGTCGGATGCGCGGTTTTGCATTTGTAGAAATGGATACAGAAGCTGAAGAAGACAAAGCGATAGAGACCCTCGACCAAGCTGAGTGGATGGGTCGCGAACTCAAAGTCAACAAAGCCAGACCCCGCGAAGACAACAGAGGCGGCGGAGGCTCCTTCGGCGGCGGCGGTGGCGGTCGCAGAAACAACCGCTTCTAATAACTGCTGTAACGCTTCTGCGACGCACTGGGAATCTGCAACAAGTTAAGGATCGGTAGCTCGAATAAAGCTTTCAATTCCTAATCAATCGTTGTTAAAGCGCTCCCGATTTTAAGTAAACTCTGTCAGAGCGTCGAGTAACCCCCCAAGAAATTGTCTTGGGGGGTTTTTAGCGCTCTAAAATTGAGAGATCGAAGCTCACTCACTTCCCAGCCAAGTAATTGGTAAAGTTGGAGATGATGAAGACTCAGAAGGATCGATCCCCGTTTGAGTTTCTGCATCCAAAACGGATTCAGCGCGTTGATACAAACTGACGGCTTCCTCAATCGTATTCCCAATACTGGTCAGCCCTAACTTACCAAATTCCGAAAGCGCGCCAATTAAATGAAACACCGTTCCCGTCATCGTACTGCTATCGAAATGGAGGTGATGACAAGTAATGATATCCATCAAATCGCTGGGTAATAAACCTCGGTATTGAGGTTTTTGTAAATTGTCCGTTGCGATGTAATATTTCGCCTGACCTTGCTGACTGTATAACAGTCCGTTGGCTGCATCGTAGTTGCCATTCGTCAGCAATTTAAGCGCCATAAAGGGGTGTGTCGTTCCGCCTTTGCGCAAATTAATCTCGATCGCTTGCAAGTCCCACTGACCGTCTTTTTCCGGCGAGCGAACGGCGATAAAATCCACGCCGTAGCGTTCCATTGCCCCTTTCGCGGCAAGCGCTTTGCCAATTTCGAGGCCCATATCTTGCAAGCGCAAGCGATAAGCATTATCGGCAGGAAAGCGGCAGCCGAGATAAATTTGCCCGTCCGGGCCGCCTAAAATTTGGTCGTGGGTCGAAAGAATTTTTACGCGCCCGTCCGGGCTAATGTAGCCTTGAACGCTGGGCGATCGCTTTTCTTCCCCTTCGACAAAGGCTTCGACGATTGCCCCCAGTTCGGGAATGCGGCGGGAAAAGCTTTCCCAGGTTTCATCGGCGGCTTGCAAGCTGAGGTGCTGGAGGTTGGCGCGCACGGCGGTTTCAATCGCTTCAAGGCTCGCATCGGCGCTCAAATCTTTTAAATCGAGAACGGCATTTCCTTCGCCAGAAAAGCCTTCATTGAGTTTAATCGCCATGCGTCGCAAATCCGGCTGGCGCGATCGCAACGCCACGGCTTCCTTAACTAACTCATCGACAGTCCAAACGCTTAAACTGCCGACGGGATGGGGAATTTCGACTTCTGCGAACAATTCCCGACTGCCGCTTTTCGATCCCCAGTAGAGTAAATCGGGACAAGCGGCCAGGAGAGGGATATCGAGGGCGAGGGAGAGTTCTTGCTCGAGGGGGCTGGCGTTAAAGCATACCATGTGGGATTTGCCGGGACGGAGGGCTTTTCGCAAGCGTTCCACTAAGCGCGGGCGTTCGAGAATCTTTTGGGTAAGGGGTTTAACGGACGCATCGTAAGTTGAAAAAAGTAACAAGCGATCGCGCGCGTGGGAAAAAGGAATCCCCGGCAAAAGTTGCAAGTAGTAGTCGATAATCAGGGGCGAGAGGGGTAAAGCAGTGACGTAAATCAGCCGCGTGTGGGGGTTGCGCAAGCGAATCAGGGAAAAGAGCAAGCGTTCTTCGTAGTGGATGAAACCCGATACTTTTCGCAATTGCTCGCGATCGAGGCTTAAGGAGGGGATCACCAGGATATCGCGATCGTCGAGATCGAGGCGATCGTCGCTGGCGGTGCTATCGCGCAATCGATCTTGTAACTGTCGAAACCGAACGTTGGGTTCCGCAGGGCGATTTTCAATGGTTTGCATCGCTCAATTCCTCTCCTCGCCCTCAAAAAAAATGCTGCTCATCTATCTCGATATCCGCTATTCTAGGCGATTTCCGGTGCGATCGGGCTAAACAATTCTCCTCGCAGCGTAGAGCGCCCCAACTAGCTGATAACATCAGCACAGACTCAGCCCCAAGCTCGACATCGCTTAAAACGTGCAGCCCGCGTCAACATAATTCGTAATTGATAATTCGCGGTCATTGAGACTTCGGCAAGCTCAGTCGAACGCTTGTCGAGATGTAGTTCGTAATTATGGGGTCGCGATCTCCCTCGGAACTCAGGCTTGAAATATCTCCGCAGCTAACCATGCAAACTTTAACTCAAATTGTCCCGATTCTTCCCCCTGCTGTTGATGGTTTGGGGGATTACGCGCTGAACCTCGCCCGACAGTTACATCGAGATTGGGCGATCGCAACGCAGTTCATTGTTGCTAACCCAACTTGGGCGGGACGCTCGGAAATTGAAGGGTTTTCAGCGGTTTGTCTCAGGGAACGCAGCGATCGCGCCCTACAACAAATCCTGCCGAAGGAGGGTTCGATTTTACTGCACTATTCTGGCTACGGCTACGCGCAACGCGGTTGTCCGAGGTGGTTGGCTACTGGGTTGGAGGAGTGGAAACGAGGATGCACTTCTGAGGGGAAGCGCGCTTTATCCGTTATGTTCCACGAAGTCTATCCCTATCGCCGCACGCCCCCCTGGACGAGTTCGTTTTGGCTGTCTGGGTTGCAAAAACAGGTTGCAGCGCGTTTGTTAAAATGCAGCGATCGCGCCTTCACCAATCGGGAAAATTATGCCCGACTCTTGCGCCAACTCGCCGCCGGAGAGCGAGAGATTCCCGTTTTACCCGTCCCCTCCAATATCGGGGAACCCGCTGTACTTATCCCTTGGGAACGACGAGAACGCAGCGCTGTTGTCTTCGGACATCGCAACACGCGATCGCGCCTTTACCAAAACTACCTGCCCCAAGTCCTGGAAACCTGCCGCACCTTCAACCTCGATACCCTTTACGATATCGGCGTTCCGACTGAAGCGCTTCCCCCTTCAAGCGGCGAACTCAAAATCTTGGCAATGGGCGTACTCAGCGCCCCCGAAGCAAGCGCCCTCCTCGGAAACGCGACGATCGGCTTTTTGAGCGCCCCTCCCCCGGAATACTTCGGAAAATCTACGGTTTTTGCAGCTTACAGCGCCCACGGACTCCTTTCTGTCTTGCCGCACTCTCACCCCGTCGCTGTCGAAGGGTTAGTTGCCGGTCAACATTACTGGGCGTTTGACGGAACAATGGCGCAGATAACAGCAGAAACCGGACGCGCGATCGCGCAAACAGCGTACACTTGGTATCAAACCCATCCTTTGTCCGCGCAAGCCCAATTTTTCGCTCGTTCTCTCCTGCTAGACGAACTCGGGGAATAATTGACCGAAAATAATGGGATACAGAGCTACGCCCACTTCGGCAGGCTCAGTGCATCGCTTCTAGGGCGGCTTTTGATGGTAGGATAAAGGCATCCGCCACACAGTCAGAGACTCGCGCCAAGAGCGGAGGAACCTGTCTCGCAATGGGCGTAATTTCCTGGGAAAGTTTTGGCTCCAAGGGAGCAGAAAGAATTTTCTCATACAGCGGTGGGGCGCATCGCCGTGAATTTTGGTGAGGGTAAAGTCATTAGACTCCCTACGATCCAAGAATCCTCGCATCTTTAGGGCGAGGAGCCGTCAAAAGGAATAGTTGACAGCGGACAATTGGGCATATCGCGTTCGAGGGGGGGCGGATTCGGTTCGCTCATTTGGTGTTTTTCTGCGATAAAAAAAGTGCAACTATCGATCTATCTGACTAAGAAATATAAAAGTAAAATTGTTTTTTTGGTGCTATTTTTAACTATTTTTTTGAGCATTGTCGGGTTCAAAAAAAATACGATAGCCGAGGCAACAGTATTAGCGCCCGAAAATCAATTTTTGTCTCCCGTTATTCTGAATTCTCTCGAAAGAACGATAGAAATCAGGATGCAGGAAACCCAACAAGATAATTTAAATAAATATCAAGGTAAAGTTATTGAAAAGGTTACGCCGAAAACTTCCGACAAAATCATTGCTTTAACGTTTGACGACGGGCCAGACGGCAAAACAACGCTTCAAGTCCTCGATATTTTAGGGCGGTATCAAGTTAAAGCGACTTTCTTTCTGATTGGCGAAAATGTCAAAAAATATCCTTATGTTACTCGTCGCATTGTCGAACTCGGTCACGCGATCGGCAACCATACTTTAACTCATGCTTATAAGGTTATGAGTCCGGAAAGTGCAGCGCAAGAAATTGAAAAGACCGCAGATGAGATAGCGCAATTTACCCGAAACCGACCGCTTTTATTTCGTCCTCCCTTGGGAAATATGAATAATGGTTTGGTCGAGTATGCCAGAAACCACAACTATTTAACGGTTTTATGGTCGATTAACTCCGAAGATTCTGTGGGCTATCCGGGAGTAAATACTATCGCTGCTAATGTTATAAACCGCGCTCATTCTGGCGGGATTGTTCTCCTCCACGATGCTCCTTGGTATCGTTGGAAAACGATCGCTACTTTACCCACCATTATCGAGCGTTTAAAAGCTCAAGGATATCGCTTTGTCACCGTACCGGAATTATTAACCCTAGCGAAAGGAACCCCGAATTAATATCGATTAGAGCGTTAGAAGAGGGCTGAAACAATAATTAACCCCTCGCAATTGCATTTCCGGCAGGAATTGAAGCGATTAACTGACGGGTGTATTCTTGCTGCGGTTCGCGATAAATGCGATCGGGATCGCCCATTTCTTCGATTTTCCCCTTATTCATGACAATTAAGCGATCGCTCATAAACTTAACGACGCTCAAATCGTGGGAAATAAAGATATAAGTTAAACCGAATTCCGATTGCAACTCCTTCAACAAATTCAACACCTGCGCTTGCACCGAAACATCTAAAGCAGAAACCGATTCATCGCAGATGATAAACTTAGGGTTGAGTGCGAGGGCGCGAGCGATACAAACGCGCTGCCGCTGTCCGCCGGAAAATTCGTGGGGGTAGCGATTCGTCCATGTAGGATTAAGTCCGACGCGCTCTAAAAGGTATGCTACGCGATCGCGCCGTTCTTTGCCACTTTTCCCCACCTGATGCACCTCCAACGGTTCCATCACCGTTTTCCCGATACTCATGCGCGGATCTAAAGAATTATAGGGATTCTGGAAGACAATTTGCATCTCGCGCCGCAACCGACGCAAGCGTTTCCCGCTTAAATGGGTAATCTCTTCGCCTTCAAACTCAATGCGCCCTTGCAACGCGGGCGTTAAGCGTAACAGCGTGCGCGCGAGTGTCGATTTTCCGCACCCAGACTCGCCCACCAATCCTAACGTTTCGCCGGGATACACCTCAAAGGAAACGTTATTCACTGCCATAAAATAGCGCTGCATCTGTCCGAATACGCCGCGCATGGGGAATCCGACGCGCAAGTTTTCGACGCGCAGGAGTGGGGGACTGTCGGGGGAACGGACGGGCAATTTAACGGTGTTAATCGGGAGGGTTTCGCGCGGCGCTTTTTCGCGAATCGTCCATTCGCCGTTTGCATCCGTTTCGACTTCCATAAAATCTGATACGGTGGGAAGAACGGTTTCGGTGCGATCGAGGCGAGGACGACAAGCGAGCAAACCTTTGGTGTAGGGATGTTGGGGATTGAGGAAAATCTCTTGCAGGGAACCTTGTTCGACGATTTTACCTCGGTACATGACGGCGACGCGATCGGCAATTTCTGCGATTACGCCCAAGTCGTGGGTGATGAAGATGGCGGAAAGATTGCGGGCGGCGCAAAGTTCGCGCAATAAATCTAAAATAGTGGCTTGAACGGTGACATCGAGGGCGGTGGTGGGTTCGTCAGCGATGAGGAGGGTGGGGTTACAAGAAATCGCCATTGCAATGGTGACTCGTTGCAGTTGTCCGCCGGAGAGTTGGTGGGGATAGCGCTTGAGGATGGCGGTTTTTTGGTCGTTGATGTAGCGTTGGATGTCGCGATCTCTAGAGCCACTCTGACCGTATTCTGTCAGATAATTAGCGCGTAATTGCTCGTCGCTGGGTAGTAGCTTCACTTCTTGCAAAGACGCGATCGCGCGCCGTTTTGCTTCGGAATCCGACACCGCTTGATGCAGGCGAATCGCTTCAGTTAACTGAAAACCGATATCGAACACCGGATTTAGCGCACTCATCGGTTCCTGGAAAATCATCGCGATTTCGCCGCCGCGAAACTGCCTGCGCCGTTCTTCGCTTAGCACCACCAGGTTAACCCGTTCGCCCCCTTCCGCCGCCCGAAACTCGATTTCACCGCGAGGAATTTTAGCCGTCGGGGGCAGTAAGCCCATAATCGCGAGGGAAGTGACCGATTTACCCGAACCCGATTCGCCCACAATTCCGAGGGTTTCTCCGCGTTGGAGTTGAAAGCTAATCCCGTCTACGGCAACAATGGTTCTCTCGTCGGTTTCAAACTGAACTTGAAGGTTGCGAACGTCTAAAACGGGATCGGTCATCATTAGGTTATGGGAGTTCACGCTCAGTCCATTTTAAAGGCAGGGACGTTCAATTGAACGTCCCTGCTGTTGGCTATCTAAACTCAGGAGACACTTAACGGAAACGATCCGGATTCAATCGCGCGCCCGAAGGTTGCGAAAAACCGCCCATTCCCAAGCGTTCGCCCGTACCGCCATCGGAGGGGGCGAGGAACGGACGCAACGGAATCGCACTGTTACTGCTGCGTCCTAACTGCCCTAATTGTCCCAGTTGCCCTAATTGTCCCAACTGCCCTAACTGCCCTAACTGCCCGATATTGCCCAAAATCGAGCTATTACCGCCCAAAACCTGACCGAGTTGCCCTAAAATAGCGCTTCCTGCCTCGCCTGCGGTATAAGTCGTTACGCCCTGAGTGGTTTGTCCGCTATCGGCAACGGTAAGATTTTGGAAAACGCGATCGCGCGTTGCAATCGGATCCTGTCCCGGCGGTACGGTGAAGACAATCCGACAACTCGGATTAGCCTCCGTCGTCGCACACACCACGTTATAGTTGTTCTCCATCCCCGTTTGTAACTCCACCAACCCATCGGGACGGTACGACTCCAACCGCTTGCTAATCGTCTCGCAGCGCGCTTGCGGAGTCCAACCCCCGCCCATCTC
The DNA here is from genome assembly GCF_014698145.1 of Oscillatoria sp. FACHB-1406. Lineage (NCBI taxonomy): Bacteria > Bacillati > Cyanobacteriota > Cyanophyceae > Oscillatoriales > Oscillatoriaceae > Oscillatoria > Oscillatoria sp. FACHB-1406. The sequence continues at coordinate 65,298 of NZ_JACJSM010000019.1, forward strand.
CGTCGGAGTCGCCCAAGGATAACCCTGTCCCGCTTGATTGTCGGGGTTGTACATTACCGTATACTGCCCGTTAACGAATTCGCAAGTGAAGCGCGGATCGGAATTCGTTGCGCCGTTGTTCCCATTATCAATGACAACATCCGGTCTTTTCTGGTTAGTTTGAGCGATCTCAAAGGACGACTGGGGCAACGTTTGCGCTAAACTAACTCCATTGCCGAGTCCGAAAATAACGCCGAACGTTAAACCAATTCCCGTTTTCGTCAAAGTCTTAAAATTGGGGGTGAAGTGGTGCGAATTCATAGTGAAAGTTCCTCTACGTTCCTAGCAATAAATCAATCGCGCGGACTGCGAAATAAAACAGAAAGGCTTTAAAAGGTTGCAGACGCAAATTCGCTCGTTGAGGTTCCCACACTTCCGCCGCAACAATGCTACAGCGCTACGCAATTCAGTTAGGATATCGGGTAAGGTGGGCAGCGCCCACCAGACAGGACTTTGGTGCGTTTAGAAACCTACCTTCACGTTTCAAGCTTGTCAATGTAGTAGGGTGGGCAGCGCCCACCAGTCAGGACTTTGGTGCGTTTAGAAACCTACCTTCACGTTTCAAGTAGCGCTATAAATTACTCGAGCAGTTTAGCTAGCCAGATTGACAAAATGAATAATCCCGAACAAAACCCAACTTGGTACGAGCAATTTATGGCGACTTGTTCGCCCCAACAGCGCGAGAATTTATACGGCACGGTGGCGCAACTTTACGATCGCGTTCGACCGCGCTATCCTGAAAATCTCATTCAGCGTGCCACCTCCCAACTTCCCCCCAACGCCACAATCCTCGAAATTGGTTGCGGCCCTGGCACTGCTACAGTAGAATTTGCCGAGCTTGGCTATATGATAACCGCTCTCGAACCCAGTCCCGAAGCCAGTCAACTCGCCCGTTACAACTGCCGCACTTATCCCAACGTCGAAATTCTCACCACAACTTTAGAAGCTTGGGAACTGCAACCCCAATCTTACGATACGATCGTTGCCGCTACCTCCTTTCATTGGGTTTCGCCGGAAGTTGGCTACCCCAAAATTGCTGCCGCACTCAAACCGCACGGTTCTCTCATTCTGCTTTGGAATTCGGAAGTTCAACCCCGCGACGAAATTTACCAGCAATTGCGTTCGGTTTATCTCGCCCGAAACCCCGATTTAGCTCGGTTTCACGACGAACACCGACAAGAACGCGATCGAGATTTAGCAAAATTCGGCCAAGCAGTTTTAGACTCGGGTTATTTCGACAACTTAAGTTCAGAACAGCAGCAATGCCGTAGAACTTATACGATTGAAGACTATCTGGCGCTGTTGCAAACTTATTCACCTTATATTCGCTTGGAGGCTCGAGAACGAGAACTTTTACTCGCCGATTTGAGAACCGCATTAGAATCGGCAGGCTTAAAAAGCCTACCGACTTCTTTTCTTTCCGTACTCCAGCTTTCGGAATTAAAACATTAATCGTTCTATCGTTAAAGTTTATTCACGAATGGGGTTCCCCAAAAATAACCATCGAACCGTTCAACTTTTTAATCACTTCGGTGGTGACATCGCTAACAGCTAATCCCGCAACAGTCCGACGGCGGCGCGAATGCAAAACAACTAAATCAAAATCCTGAACTTCTGTTAGGATGCTTTGCGCCACATTATCGCCAGCAATGCTTTTCACCTCCATGTGAACTTCTGAATCAACAGAAGCAAAGGCTTGCTTGAGTTTCGCTTCAAACGACTCCAACGGCTCGCGGGACTTACTGTTATTGCGAACGCGCAAGAGCGTTACCGTCGCTTGATTGGTTCGCGCAAACAGTTGAGCGAAGCGCAGCACTCGTATCGAACTGGAGCTTAAATTTTGAATGGGTACTAAGACGCGACGAATATTTTTGGGTTCCTCAAGCAAGCGCACCACGGCAACCGGACAATGAGAAGCCCAAAAGACGCGATCGATTATCGTTCCAAATAAGCGCGATCGCAACCGCGTGCGACTCCATCCCATTACCACTAAACTTGCATTACACTCTCGCGCCGCGCGACTGATTCCATTGGTCACATCATCATCAATGCGCATCATCGGTTTCACGGAAACCCCAAATTCTTCCGCAATTTCTTGCGAACTCTTCAGTCTTTGTTGACTCTCCACAAGCGCATCATTTAGCTGCGGTTCGTCCATATGAACGTGCGCTCGCACCACAGACAGTGGAATCAATTCGCCTGCTTCCTGACGAACGAGCATAGCTCCCATTTCAATCAAATCTCGTTGCGTTTTAGGGTTATAAATTGGGACGACAACGTGAGAGGCAAGGGACGCTAATTTACTCCTCTGGATTGTGGTTGCTGTCGCCTCTGCTTCACCTTCGGGGAGTAAATTCATTTCCCCCCAATCGCTCGCAGATTCAGGGACTGACAGTTTTTTAGCAAATCGTGCAGTAATCACAGGGCCGAGAATTGATGTCACCAACATCATCACGATGACAGTATTAAAAACGCCCTTAGAAATCAGCGTTTCTCCTTCCTTATTCGTCGCTTGATAAGCGACTAAGGCGGCGGCTAAAGTTGCGGCAACCTGGGGCATAGAAAGCGACCACATCGTTATGGCTTCGTCCCAGCTATAGCGATAAATAAACTTAGGAACTAAAGCGGCGATAAACTTACTTCCAATTAATCCTAAAACAATGGCGAAAGTTAACCCTAAGCCTGTCGTCGAAGTAATCGTGCTGATAAAAGTAGGGATGTCTAATAACAAGCCCATTCCAATAAAGAAGAAAGGAATAAATAGAGCGCTACCGACAAACTCAACTTTCTCTTTAACCGGGCCATTCCCGACTACTCCATTAATCGCTAGTCCTGCTAAAAATGCACCAACAATCTTTTCGATTTGAATCATCTGTGCGCCTACTGAGGCAATAAACACAGCCGCCAAAACAAACAAAAATTGATTGCTTTCTTCATCTCCCGTGCGGCGAAAATATTCCCGACCTGCCCATTCAATTCCAAATAAAACGATCGCGGCATACACAGCTAAAGAAATTAGCTGAATAGCAAGGCTCGCCGGTGTAAAGTTACCGCGATGAATAGAGACGCAAATCGCTAAAACTAAAAGGGCGGAAATGTCGGTAAAAATGGTTGCACCAATCGTTGCCGTAACCGCTTCGTTGCGGACGACTCCCAAGCGATTTACAATCGGATATCCGAGTAGCGTATGGGAGGCGAGTAAGGAGCCGATGAGTACCGCAGTATTCCAACTGAAGCCAAATACTCGACCGACAATAATACCGGCTATCATTGGTACAATAAAAGTTGCCACTCCAAAAGTGAGCGATCTATCTCTTTTTTTGCGAAAGTCATCGAGGTCTATTTCCAAACCCGCAACAAACATGAGATAAATTTTACCGGCATCGGAGAGCAGTTCGATCGTGTCATCTTCATGTTCTAGCAATGCTAGGATATTGGGGCCTAAAATTACGCCAGCCACGAGCAACCCAACCAAGCCGGGTAGCTTGATTTTTTCAAAAATGGGCGGAACAAACAGCGAAACGAGAATTAGAATGGTGAAGGAAACAAGAGGAGTATCGGGAATGATAGCTCCCAGTTGTTGTTGAAATTGTTCCATGAGGTAGATGGCAAAATGACGAGGTGTTGCAATTTTGATTGAAGAGGTAAAAAGATCGAAGAATGCGAGCTTTTAGCTTTAAGACTTGAATCTTTTAAAGATTTTTTTCTATGATGAATGAGAGCCTGACCTATTGTAATCTCAAAACGCAGTAAAATTTAAAATTAAGTTCTATTAACTTTCTATTTTTGTGGTTCATTCTTCCCTTCCTTCTCACCTTGCTACGCCCCTAAAAATTGGCTCTATCACCCTCAATAGCCGCGTTTTTCAGGCTCCGCTTTCCGGGGTGACCGATCTGGTATTTCGGCGCTTGGTACGGCGTTACGCGCCCGATTCGATGATGTACGCCGAGATGGTGAGTGCGAGCGAACTGCACCATTTAAAAAAGTTGCCCCAAGTGATGGAACTAGATCCGAAGGAAAGTCCGGTTAGCATTCAATTGTTCGACTGTCGCCCGGATTTTATGGGGGAGGCGGCTTGCCGTGCGATCGCGCAAGGCTCTGCCACTATAGATATTAATATGGGCTGTCCGGTCAACAAAATTACGCGACGGGGCGGCGGTTCCTCGTTGCTGCGACAACCGGAAGTCGCGGTTGCAATTGTCCGCGAAGTCGCTAAAGCGGTAGAGGTTCCCGTGACGGTGAAAACGCGCATCGGTTGGAGCGATGACGAAATTACCATCCTCGATTTCGCCCGCCGAATGGAGGATGCAGGCGCGCAGATGATAACCATTCACGGACGCACCCGCGCTCAAGGGTACAATGGCATTGCGCGCTGGGATTGGATTGCTCGCGTTAAGGAATTGCTCTCGATTCCGGTTATTGCCAACGGCGATATCTTTTCGGTGGAAGCGGCGGCGCGCTGCTTGGCGGAAACGAAAGCGGATGGGGTGATGTGTTCGCGGGGAACGCTGGGTTATCCGTTTTTAGTGGGGGAAATCGATTATTTTTTGAGAACCGGGAAACAACGCCCAGAACCGACAGTGCGCGATCGCCTCGAATGCGCGAAAGAACACTTACAGGGCTTATGGGACTATAAAGGAGAACGGGGAGTGCTGCAAGCGCGCAAACACATGGCTTGGTATGCCAAAGGGTTCCCCGGAGCGGCAGAATTGCGCGAACAACTTTCGGTTCTCGATAGCGTAGAAGCAGGAATAGCCTTACTCGATCGCGCTGGTTCCCCAACCCAAGATTGGTGACTTGCTCCAAGACTGGATGTTATCACAGGCAATGTAAACTTTTCTGCGACTGCCGATATCCCATCGGCTCCAAACCGAGCTTTATTTTAGACTGCACCGGATTCCCCAGCCCGCAGTTTAATAAAACCGGAGAAGTACCTAACCCCCCATACCGAATTCAAAATGAAACCGGCTATAATTCGAGTGGCTTGCGAAAGGGAGATCGGACTGGTGAGATCGTTACTCAACGAAGTTGTCAGAGATTTAGAACAGCACAAAAACGTATTGCGCATCCGAAAGATGCTCTTTTGCGCGACTCGGAACCAGTGGGAAAACAATCGCGAGATTTTGCTGGCGATCTCCCTGCGCGATCTCGTTCAAGAAGTCATCGATCTCAACTCAACCGTCGATCAACTGAGTATTTCGCTTTATGAAATCGTTAAAAGTCTCAACCGACAAACCGAATATTTATTAGTTGCAAATACGATTATTAGTTTCGTCGGCAAACTCTACGATGAAACTGAAGAAGCAACGCAAATTGTTGCCTTTAAGCCGCAGCAGTACGACGCGATCGATCGCTCCTCCAACTCCGTTCAAAGCATCGCCCGCAGCCTCGACACCGATTTGGAATCGTTGCGAATCCGTAAGCTCCTTTATTGCCTTTGCAATAACCGCTGGAGTAATGAAGCAGAAACCGTTCTGAAAGTTACGATCGGCGAATTAGTCGAACGCACGTACCAACTCTATCCCACTCTCAGCCAACTCGCTCTTTCCCTACAAGGAATTGTCGATAGTCTCAATCGCAAAACAGAATACTCCTCCGTTGCCAATATTATCGTCCATAACTTCGAGCAATTGTACGATGCAACCGGCGGCGATACCCTGCATACCGCTCAAACTACCGGAGTTCAAGAACAAACGCAGCCCCAAGCCGCATCGGCTCGAGCCGATGTGAAAGAGGTGTTAGCGCCCACCGTTCCCTTAGAAGTCCCGATCGCATCGCCCCCAATCTCCGGTACAATTCTACCAACCAATCCCCTAGAAGCTTGGGACGCATCCGTTCCCTTTCCCCAAGACCTCAGCGAGCTTAACGCTCAACTGGCCAAAGCAGGGAATACCTACGATCCCTTCGCAGTCCGTTTGGAAGTGATCAAATACAGCAATCCTCTGCGGGCGAAAATATTGACCTTTTCCTTACTCGAACATAAATTTGACTACAAAGGGAAAGATTGGTCTAGCCTGCGGACGATCGAACTGGACGAGTTGCTTTTGAGTGCTTATCAAAAGTATAAAACCCTGCCAGAATTAGAAACTCAACTCTATGAGATTGCTCAAACACTAGACGACCCAAATGAAAGTTTCCAAGCAGCGAGCGCGATCGCGAAAGCGCTAAAACCCTTTTATCGCTAAGTTCAATTCGCACTGACTGCCTCGAGTTAACGAACTAATAAATTATCAAAATCGTTATGGATGCTGGCGAACTCAGACAACGCTATGAAGGGGGAGAAACTCAGTTCCGGGGGGAAAATTTAAGTGGGACGAATCTCACGGGTGCAGATTTAATTGGCATCGATCTCGAACGCGCCGATCTCAGTAACGCACTTTTGGTATTCGCCTATCTCAGTCGCGCTCGCCTGAGAAAAGCCACTTTAACCGGAGCTAAACTAAGCGGTGCAAATCTCAATCAAGCCCTATTGAGCAGTGCAAACCTTCATAACGCCGATTTGCACGGTGCAACGTTGCAAGGAGCCGATTTGCGCGCGGCGGATTTAACCCTAGCTAATCTCCAAGATGCAAACCTAATCGATGCCGATTTGCGCGGTACGAACCTAAGCGGCGCAACTCTGATTGGGGCTTGCTTGCGCGGTGCAAATTTGCGCGAAGAACGACGGATTTATTACAGCAGTTTGACGGGGGCAGTTTTATGTCGTGTCGATCTTGAAGGGGCGGATCTCAAGGGGGCAGAATTGCCAAAAGTGAATCTCAGCGGTGCAAACCTACGGGAAGTTCAGCTTCGAGAGGCAAATCTCAAGAAGGCGGATTTGCGTTGGTGCGATTTGCGGGGCGCTTTTCTCTCCGATGCTAATTTGGAAGGGGCAGATCTGCGAGGCGCAAATTTAACGAATGCAAAGTTGGAGCGCGCGAATTTGGCGGATACGGATTTGACGGAAGCCACGTTACAAGGTGCGGTGATGCCGGATGTGCATTTGAATAATGCCAAGCTGTCGGAAGTTAATCTCCGGTTGGCACGGCTTAATCGCGCCGATTTGAGTCGTGCGGATTTGAGTAAAGCGAATTTGCGGGATGCAGAGATGGTGGAAGCTTACTGCGCTCGCACGAATTTCACCGCAGCCAATTTGAGTGGGGCGAATTTAATCCGAGCCGAGTTGAGTAGTGCGAATTTAACGTGGGTTGAATGGCAGGGGGCGACAATGCCGGATGGAACGGTTGTTTAATTGATAATTGATAATGGATAATTGATAACGGGACTTTGACAAAAATCTACCTTAAAAAGGGCGGCAAGGATGTTAAAGTCCCGATAATTATTTTGAGTTTTTATGGGTTGACTTCTAAGGTTGTCCAACTCGAATCGGGGTTGCGTTGGTACAACCAACGATTGTGAGGGTTTCCGGATAGCTGGAGGTAGTCGGCGCGATCGCAATCGAGTAGAAGCAAGCAAAAGTTATCTAAGGGTTGCTCTGCGTTTGGGGCAGACGAGTCAAAGGCGAGCGGATTTTTATTTCTAGGTTCGGCAGGTGAGGGCCAAGTAAATTGTACTCGCGCTGCATCGGAAAGCGATCGCCAAATATTCTGCCGTTCTTGTTGAAACCGAGCATCCGCGCCGTCAGAATCGATAAGCGTTAATACCCCGGAAAGCCGAAATTGTTCGCGGGTTTGAGGGAAATACCAGCAAATTTCGCCTCGGGAGCGAGTTTGAATTTGAGCGATCTTCTCGCTGCGAAGATCGGTTGCGATCGCGATCGCGTTACTGTTTTCTAAGAAACCTCGAAAAACGACGGTACGATTCTTGGGTTCTCCCGAGGGGGAAACGGTTGCGAGTTGGAAGTAACGAGAATTAGGGAGACTGCGGTTGAGATGAAGGGTTTCAGTCAACCGCGATCGCCACGGCGCTAACGGTTGCATTGTACCTTACCGCGAGTAAGTGCGCTGACTCCACCGATTGAGTTGAAGTTCTCCTAAGTGCGCCAAACTCTGCAAGCTCGATACTTGTTCTTGCAACTTCTCAATTGAGTTTGCTTGTTGCTCGGACTGTTGTGCGAGGTGGCGATAACTTTCAATTTCGCCTCGGGCTGTATCAAGCTGCTGCTGTAACGCTTCGAGATCGCGATCGCGTTTTTGACGCTGCACCTCCATTGCTTGATGATTTTGGCGATCGAGATCGCTGAGTTGTTTTTGTAGTTTCGCAACTTCTTCTTCTCGTTCTTTTTGCTCTTTCTCCAGAACTTTCACCCGCTCGCTTCGATCGCGATCGTGAGTTTTTTGCTCTTCTAATTGTTTCTGAAGTTGAGCGACTGCTTCCTCTTGTTCTTGCTTCTCACCTTCTAACGCTTTGACGCGAGCGCTGTTGCTTTCCGCATTCGCTTTTTGTTCGTCTAATTGTTTCTGAAGTTGAGCGACTGCTTCCTCTTGTTCTTGCTTCTCACCTTCTAACGCTTTGACGCGAGCGCTGTTGCTTTCCGCATTCGCTTTTTGTTCGTCTAATTGTTTCTGAAGTTGAGCGACTGCCTTCTCTTGCTCTTGCTTCTCACCTTCTAACGCTTTGACGCGAGCGCTGTTGCTTTCCGCATTCGCTTTTTGTTCGTCTAATTGCTTCTGAAGTTGAGCGACTGCCTTCTCTTGTTCTTTCTTCTCACCTTCTAATGCTTTGACGCGAGCGCTCTGATTTTCGGCACTCGCCTTTTGCTCTTCTAATTTTTTATGAAGCTTGGCAACTTCTTTATCCCGTTCCTTTTGCTCTTTCTCCAAAGCTTTAACCCGTTCGCTTTGACTGCGATCGCGCTCTTTTTCTGCCTCTAATTGTTTCTGAAGCTGGGCAACAGCTTGCTCTTGTTCCCTAGCTTGCTGCTCTAGTGTTTCGACTCGTTCGCTATGGCTTTTTGCCAATAACTCGCGCTCTTGAAGTTGGTCTTGTAACGCAACAATTCTTTCTTCGTCTTCTTTCGATTTAGATTGCAGCGCTTGTAACGTTTCTTCCTGTGCTTGCAATCGAGCAGTTAACTCTGCCATCTGTTTATCTTTTGCTGCATCTGACGAGCTATCTTTTTCCGGCTGCTCTGTTAAAGTAGAAGATGCAGTATCGACTGACGAAGGTTCCGTCGCTGTCTTTTCTAATACGATATCCTCATGCTCCGAGGAGGGAGAATTGGGAGATAGATCGAGACTCGCTTTCTCTAGTTTCGGCGAATCTGCATCGCTTTCCACCGGCGCGAGGGATCGTTTGGGACTCGGTTTAGAGTTTTGAGATTTGCTTGTAGCAACTCGTTTCTTTTTCGCCATTTGCCTGTTCCTCGCCCAAGTTTACGCAAAACCATATTATAAGCCGGTTGTAGCCTACTTTGCCGATAGTGATAGAATTTAGTAATCTTTCTTAGTTATTTGTCTTAAACGACAGTAAATTGTCCTGTTCTGCAATCGCGCTTGAGAAATTTTGGCAAATCGTATAGAAATATGTACAATATTTGACAAAAGTAACGACCAAGATGCGGTTATAGGATGCAGACCCTAGACTTTTCCTCTTCCCAAGCGCAATTGTCCCAACCCGGAGCCGATAGAGCTTTGCGAGTAATTGCTCTAGGTGATAGTCTCGTTTATGGATACGGAGATCCCGATCGCGGGGGTTGGGTCGAGCAGTTGCGGCGGCAGTGGATGTTAGGAAACTCCAACGGTCATGTCCTTTATAATTTAGGGATTCGAGGCGATCGCGCGCAACAAGTCACGCAACGCCTAGAAGTTGAATTCCGCCATCGCGGAGAATTACGCAACCGTCTCCCCGATTTAATTCTGCTTTCCGTCGGCGTTAATGACTCTCCTCGCTTAGGAAGACCGGATGGGCGAAACTATACCGACTTTGAAGATTTTCAGCAGCAACTATCTACCTTACTCGATCTGGCGATCGAACTCTGCCCAGTCCTGTTTGTCGGGATGGTTCCCGTTGAGGAAAGCCGGATGCCCTTTCTAGACTGTTTGTACTATAACAACACCGACCAACATCGTTATAAAGAAGTCCAACGCCAAGCCTGTCAAAAACGAAACATCCCCTACCTTGACATATTCGATCGCTGGATGGCGCGGGGCGAGAGTTGGCGGCGACAGCGACTCAGTGCCGATGGCTTGCATCCCAACTCCCTCGGCTATCAAGCGCTGTTTGAGGACGTGCGGAATTGGGAAGCGCTTTCAGGCTATTGCAGCCCCCCAGTGACCTTTTAAGGTGCGTTAATCGAGCGTTGGGTTCTGCGATCGCGGTTCGGGCTGCTTGCGATTGGCCTCCGAGATCGTAAAATAAATCAATACACTATCCTCATCGTAAGGAGTCGAAATCAAATGGCGAATCAAAGTGGCGCTCGCTCGGCAAACAAAGGCGACGTAGTTAACGGACTCATTATCTTCTTAGCGATTAACTTTTTAGTCGCTGCGATGTATTTCAAAGTTCTCAACCCTTAAAATAAAATCGTCAAAACAGTCTTGATGCTGGGATGTTGAGGAGATTTAAAAAAAAATGAATTAGCATCCAGTCGAGTCATTAAAATCCTAGCGCTGGCCATGTCTCCCTCCGAGAGCGTGAGCCGGTGCGTCTTTAATTCTAAAGACAAAAAAAGTCAATTTGAGGTTGCGATCGCACTTAGAGTTCCGAGCGGTAGGTAACGAGTTCGGCATTAAATCCCGGAAAACTGTGAGGGGGAAGCAATTTATGCCCAAACACAAAAAGCACAACCTCCACTGGATAAAAAAAACGCTAGAACTCAACGAAAACCACAACTGGAAATCCCAGCCCGGAACTAAAATTTTTGTCGCCGGACGAGGGGCTGTCCGCTTCGACGTTCCCGGAAATTGGTACTTCGAGCCGAAAGACGAATCCTTTTGTTGGCGCGACAGAAAACCGCCCGACGATGACTGTTGCTTAGAAGTCTCTTACAAAATTCTCCCGCCCGCCGATTGGTCGGAATTTCCCTTGCTTCCCCTCCTCAAAAAGATTGTCAAAGACGACTCGCGCCAACCCATCGAACGGGGAGAAATCATCCAACTCAAGCGTCAAACCGCGCGCGTGGTTTGGACGCAAATCAAGTTTATCGATCCTGTCGAACATCGCGAAGCCTACTCTCGCATTGGCATTGGACTCGGTTCGAGCGTGCAATGCTCGATTACCTTCGACTACTGGGTTGACGATACCGAACGCCTCGTCCCTGTATGGGATACCGTCCTGAACTCTCTCGTTCTCGGTTTGTACATTCGCGATCCGCGCGCGGGATTCGCCTTACCCGATTAATATACCGTTTATGCCTACTCAAGAGCGCAAACCTTTCCTGCTGGACTTTGAAAAACCGTTATGCGAACTCGAAGCGCGCATCGCCCAAATTCGCGAACTTGCCAGCGAAAATAATGTTGATGTCTCAGCGCAAATTCGAGAACTCGAAGCCAAAGCCGAACAATTGCGCGGTGAAATTTTTAGCAGCCTGACCCCTTCGCAACGCCTGCAACTCGCGCGCCACCCCCGCCGTCCTTCCACCCTCGACTACATTCAAGCCATGACGGATGATTGGTTTGAGATGCACGGCGATCGCATCGGTTGGGACGATCCGGCGATTGTTGGCGGTTTAGCCCGCCTCAACGACATCCCCATCGTCATTCTCGGCCACCAAAAAGGACGCGACACTAAAGATAACGTCGCCCGTAACTTCGGGATGGCAGCCCCCGGCGGCTATCGCAAAGCCATTCGGCTGATGGAACACGCCAATCGTTTTGGACTGCCGATTATCACCCTCATCGATACGCCCGCAGCTTGGGCGGGAGTCGATGCCGAACGCTTCGGTCAAGGGGAAGCGATCGCCTACAATCTCCGGCAAATGTTTAGCTTCGATGTCCCCATCCTCTGCGCCGTCATCGGCGAAGGCGGTTCCGGCGGCGCGCTCGGAATTGGCGTGAGTGAAAGCCTGCTGATGTTTGAACACGCCGTCTATAGCGTCGCCCCTCCCGAGGCTTGCGCGGCGATCCTCTGGCGAGATGCTGCTAAAGCGCCCCAAGCAGCAACCGCCCTGAAAATTACCTCCTGGGATCTCAGAGATTTAGGCATTCTCGACCAAATCTTACCCGAACCTTCGAGCGGCGCTCACGCGGATCCCCTCGGGGCGGCAGCAATCTTAAAAGAAGCCCTCACCACTAATTTAGAGCGGTTATTACAGATGACTCCAGCCCAGCGTCGAGAACTGCGCTATCAAAAGTTCCGCCATATCGGTCGGTTTGCGATTCATTAGATTGGGGCGGTGGGAGTGAAGGCTGGCATCGCGTTCTCTCTAGAACAGCTTGCAGATAATCGCTCCCTATTTGCCGATTAGAGATTCCAGATGACCGTTCCGATTCTGAGAGTGATATACTAAAAAAGTAATATTTGTTTACATAGTTCTCGACTCGGCGAGAATACGCGCTTTCCCATTTGACTAATTTTTACAATATGGGAAATTTAAGCTCAGCGTTTTGTCGTTCAATTTTTGAGTGCCATTGAAACAGAGGTTTCAAGCCTCTCCTCAAAAAGGTATGAAAAGAAAGAAGACTCCGCGATCGAGGAATCGATTTGAGGCGGTAGTTTCTGGTGAGTGACGGGCGGCTAGTCGATTTGGAGAGAACTTCCGAACTGCACCCCGATAACAGATATACAGATAACCGATCATGACTTCTAGCCAACAAAAACGCGCGATTGTCACGGGTGCGAGTAGCGGAATCGGGCAAGCGACTGCCCTCGCCTTCGCCCGTTCCGGCATTCATGTCGCCTTAGTCGGACGCTCCCGGGAGCGCCTCGAAGCAGTCGCCCGAGAGGCTGCCGCTAAAGGAGTTGAAGCTAAAGCTTACTGCTTGGACTTAGCTCGCGTCGAAGCAGTCAAAGAAGGAATCGAAGCGATCGCGGCGGACTTCGGGGAGATTGACATTTTAGTCAATAACGCCGGAATGGGGTACACTGGCTCGCTCCTCGAAACGCCCCTCGCGGACTGGCAGCGAACGATCGACCTCAATCTTACCAGCGTCTTTGAGTGCATCCGAGCGATCGTACCCGGAATGCGCGATCGCCAAAGCGGCTTAATTATCAACGTTGCCTCGATCGCTGCCAAAAACTCTTTTCCCGATTGGGGAGTCTACTGTACTAGCAAAGCCGCTGTCGTTGCCTTATCCAAGGTTCTCGCCCTCGAAGAACGCGCCAACGGCATTCGCACGGTTGTTATTTATCCCGGGGCAGTTAACACGCCCATTTGGGATACTAACACCGTCAATGCGGACTTCGATCGCGCCGCCATGCTAACCCCCGAAACCGTTGCCGAATCGATTCTTTACGCCGCCCTCCTGCCTGACAATACCGTCATTGAAGAACTGACATTGATGCCTAGTGCGGGTTCTCAGTAGCAAGCCCGGGTATCGAGATCGAGTTGTACACCTTCACAAATGTTATCTTCTTAATCATCATGACCACAATTTCTGCCAATAGTTTAAATCTCTCTGACTCAATCCTCTCGAGCTTGCCCGATCGCAACACGCACAACGGCAAAGAACCTCAACTGAAACCCACATCGGAAGAGGCAAAAGAAGAGATGATGGCAGCGGTAAGAACAATCATTGAAGGAGTCGGCGAAGATCCCGAGCGCGAAGGACTGCTAAAAACGCCCAAGCGCGTCGCAGAAGCCATGCAATTTCTCACCCAAGGTTATACCCAATCCTTAGAAGAACTCGTCAACGGCGCAATTTTTGACGAAGGGCATAACGAAATGGTGCTGGTGCGCGATATCAACTTTTTTAGCCTCTGCGAACATCATATGCTCCCCTTCATGGGTCGCGCCCACGTCGCTTACATTCCCAATCAAAAAGTCGTCGGTTTGAGCAAACTCGCTCGCATCGTTGAAATGTACTCCCGCCGCCTACAAGTTCAGGAACGCCTAACGCGGCAAATCGCTGAAGCCATCCAGACGGTTTTAGAACCGCAAGGCGTAGCAGTCGTGATGGAAGCAACCCATATGTGTATGGTGATGCGCGGCGTACAAAAACCGGGTTCTTGGACGGTAACGAGTGCGATGCTTGGTGCCTTTGAAGAACAGAAAACGCGCGAAGAATATTTGAGCTTGATTCGCCATCAGCCCAGTTTCTTCTAAATCGCGCGGCGAGTCAAAAACAGTAAAGAAAAGAGCTTACTTTTTTAAGTTTGGCTCTTTTCTTCATTCAAGTGGATTGAAAGAAACTCGTCCCCTCCGAACCCAAAGCGGGCTAATGATGAAATTTTTGCAATTAAGGCTAAAGGCGTGGCACAACGACGAAAAAAGGTTTTTGTGCTGGGAATAGGCTTGCTGGGTCTGTTTCTCGCCTTCTGGCTCAAATTCATGACCCCTTCCCTACCCCCTTCCCCCATGCCTGCTGCCGAACCCAAAATTGAGTTTCAATCCTACGATTTACCTCACAGTCTAGTGCGCGTTGTCAGCGTTCCCGCTTCGGGGCGTTGGGAAGTGCGGGCGGGAATTGCGCCGGGAGTCGATCGCGTTGAGGACTTTGCAACCCAAGCTGGGGCAGTAGTCGCGATTAATGCCGGATTTTTCGATCCCAACAATCAGAAATCGACTTCTTATGTCTTTCGGGACGGCCAAATGGCGGCTAATCCGGAGGAAAACGATCGCTTGACGGGAAATCCTCAATTGCAGCAATATTTGCCCCAAATTTTCAATCGGACGGAGTGGCGGCGCTATCGGTGCGGCGATACGGTTCGTTATGCGATCGCGCCCCATCGGGAACTGCCGCCCGAGGGTTGCCTATTGCTGGACGCGATCGGCGCGGGACCGCAACTTTTGCCAGAATTGACAGCAGAAGCAGAAGCATTTATTACCCCCAACCGCGATCCGATTGGGGTTAACCAGCGCAATGCCCGCAGCGCGATTGCGATTAAGGCGGATGGGAGTTTGCTGTTCGCGATCGCGTCCCAAAAACCCGATCGAACCGATTCTGGGCTTTCCCTGCCTGAATTGTCCGAATTTTTGCGCAGTTTGGGGGTAGTTTCGGCGTTAAACTTAGACGGCGGTAGTTCTACAGCCTTATACTATCGGGGTCAAACGTTTTACGGCAAACTCGACGAAGCGGGAAATGCCGTAAAGCGTCCGGTTAAATCGGTCATTTTTGGGAAACCCATTAACCCTCCTGGGAATTAGAAATACTTCAATCGAGGGAATCGGGATCGATATTTAATTCTCGCAACTTTGCGGCTAAGCGATCGGCACGCTTTACTGCCTCTTCTGCTCTCTGAGTTGCTTGCCGAGCTTCCTGTAAAATTTGCTCGGAACGTTCCCGTTCTCGCAAAGCAACTTCTTCAACCGTCGGTACGATCTCGCCTTCCGCCGTAAAAAAGCGCAACTTCCCGTCAAGAATCCCTAAGTTTAAACCGAGTTGCTTGCTCCACAAATGACCGCTTGGATTAGCAGTTAGAGGTTGATATTCGCCATCGAGCAAATGAAACCCAGCCAACTCTAGCGTATAGGGATCGAACCACAAATAATCGGGCGTGCGAAAAATGTTTTGATATAAGGTTTTTTTGAGACCGCGATCGACTTTAGCCGTCTTAGCTGAAAGAATTTCAATAATAACATTCGGATACTGACCGTCTTCTTGCCAAACTACCCAACTTTTTCGAGGTTTCCGTTCGGTTCCCAGTACGACAAAAAAATCCGGCCCTCGAACATCTTCAGACTTGCGCTGATTAGGACTATAGTAAATGCTGAGATTTCCGGCAACGTAAAAATCATTCCGGTCTTGCCACAGCCATTCTAAGCATTTAATCAATAAAATAATTTGTTGGAGATGAAGATCGCTTTCCAAGGGAGGTTCGTCACTCTCGATGTCGCCTTTCGGAAAGATAACATCTTCTTGAATCTCTTGGATAGGTGTTAGTTCTTGAGTTACGGTCATCTTCAATTGGGTCGCAGCGCATCGGTCGTGCCTTTATTTTAGCGCTAGAGAATCTTTAGCGATTGCCGGGGAAGTACGCCCTCGGTCGCAGGTAGAAAAATAGAGCGAAGAGCGATCGCGCCTCCTGCAAGCCCGTAAATTATCCTAAAAGTTGCGAAAAACGTCTCGAGTGCTGATAAGTTATTGAGAGCGCGAACTCGGTTGATTAAGGGAAAGAGTAGCATGGGTAGAATTTTTATTTCAGCCGGTCACGGGGGCTACGAAGGCGGCAGACGCGATCCGGGTGCTATTGCTGGCGGGACGACAGAAGCTCAACAAATGATTCTGCTGCGCGACCAAATCGTACCGGAGTTGCGATCGCGCGGTTACGAAGTCTTCTCCGTTCCCGACACCCTCAGCATCCAACAAACCCTCGACTGGATTAACGCCCGCGATCGCGCCGGAGATATCGCGATCGAAATTCACTCCGACGCTTACTCCGACCCCAACACTCGCGGTGCAACCGCCTTTCATATCGCCGGAAACGACCAGCGAAAACGCCACGCTGAAACGCTCTTGCTCAATCTTCTGCGCCGTCTCCCGCAACTTCCCAGTCGCGGCGCAAAACCCGACACCGCAACCGGAGTCGGTCGCCTCAGTTTTTGTCGCGAAGTTGCCGTTCCTTCTCTCCTCCTCGAAGTGGGTTTTATCACCAACCCCGACGATCGTTTTCTGCTAACAAATCGGCGCAAAGATATGGCAGCGGGGATCGCGGACGGTTTAGTGGCTTGGGCGCGAGAAATTGCCGGTTTGGGGCAGCTTGAAACCGCTTATCCCGCGATTAATATCCGCCTCAACAATCAGAATTACAGCGAGCAAGGAATTCTGGTTAATGGGAATGCTTACATTCCTATCGATCTTGTCGATCGCTTGGGTATCGATTTAACAAAAAACCTCAATATTCGTCTCCTGCAATATCGCGGCATCGTTTACGTCAAAGCAGTTGATTTGCGCGATTATAACGTTTCGGTGGGGTGGGATAATGCCACGCGATCGGTCGTTTTGCGCTCCATTGGTTCCGTGATTCCCGGCGTTATCGATCGCATCATCAGTCCCGGGCAAACCTCGGAAGTTCAGCTTCAGATGTTTCTCAAAAATAATAACGAAAACGCCTTCGCAACCTTCCCCGAAATTGCCAAACTCTATCGCGAAGAAGCGACCGCCGAAGGCGTTAACTACGATATTGCCTTCTGTCAAATGTGTTTAGAAACTGCTTATTTACGCTTCGGTAGCACCCTCAAAGCCGAGCAAAATAACTTTGGCAACCTCGGTGCAGTCGGTGGCGGTACGGAAAGCGCGAGTTTCCCTAGCGCCAGAATCGGCGTGAGAGCGCAGATTCAGCACCTCAAAGCCTACGCAAGTTTAGAACCCCTCGTGCAGGAAGTGGTGGATCCCCGCTTCCGATTTGTGACGCGCGGAATTGCGCCCTTAGTCGGGCAGCTTTCTGGGCGCTGGTCGGCGGATTTACAATATGGCGATAAAATTATGGCAATTTTGCGGCGATTATACGAGTCGGCGAATTTGCTTTAGCTAGAAAGTCTTTGCAACCAATTTTGCGTTTGGGCGGGCGATCGCAAATGAATAATTTGCAGGTGTTTGTACTCTGATTTTTGGAACAGTAAGGGATAAGTTCTGCGCCTTTTCCGATAAGTTCGCAATGCCCATAACAAAATTGAATCTCGACTGAAAAAAGACATTCGCCATGTTTCTCGATTGCCATTCCAGAGTTCTTGATTCGTTAAACTGCGATATACGGTTCGCTTAAACAATTGCCGCATAATCGTCGGCAAAGGATAATCTAACCAGATAACCGTATCGGCTTTGCCCCAAACGAGGTCTTGAACTCGGCTATAGTTGCCATCGACAACCCAGCGATTTCCTTGCAGGGAATGGGCGATGCGATCGCGAAAAACTTCATCGGACGCTGCAACCCAATTCGGTTCCCATTGCAAAGCATCTAATTCAACGTGCGGAATTTGCAGGCGATCGGCGATCGCGCGCGCTAAAGTCGTTTTCCCCGATCCCGTCGTCCCGACAATAGAAATACGATTCATGGTTTCTGCTGGAATAAGACCCTTAAGTTGTTGATAGATGGTTAGGAAGTGGCTAGCGAGTCGCGCATCTTTCCACATGATATTACTCTTACGGATAGTTTCGAGCAGGAAGGTATTCGGCACGCGGTTACGGCGAAGTCTGTCTTACACTTCCTTTCATCAGGTGATTGAGGACGTTAGCGATCGCATCGCGCCCTCTCCTTTTCCCCTCACCGCATCCCCGAAATCGAGTTTTTCGTCATCAGAGAAAATTATCGGTCGGCTAATACTGATTGGACGGTCGGGGTGGGAGAGGTTAACATAGAGTGGGTTAACAATTCTCCCCTTTAACTTAGATACAGATATTGAGTTAAAAAAGTCAGGTTACGGCACGTCTTTATGCAGTTTTAGTCAATCTATAGCGGGTCGATCTGGGTGCAGAACAGAATAGTGACTAGCTCGGAAAAACTTGCGGAATAGTTTAACGTTTATTCGAGCTTTTGTAGGGTTTAAATTATTTAATCTTCCCGCCTTGAATAAAGTACGATGCTTTTTCACAATTCATTGAAACTTGCTATTTAGTGGAATTAATTCATTATGCCCCAGGATTATGAATACCAGACTCGCCAAGTTGAACTGGATCGGGAGCGGCAATTCCGTCTCGGCGAAGGTAAAATCAGCGGTTACTGTTCCGTTTTCCTCGGTGCCTTGAGCCTGCTTTCCGTCTTGGCTTACCTCTACCCCGCTTATCTCACCACCGCTGAACTGCGCCAAGTTTACGATGCGGCCTTTCTTCAAGGTCTCCTGAAATACGGTATGTATTTCTCCTTGTTTTTTGGGGTTCTGACATTTGTCCTCAAGAAATATCGTTCGCTCGGTACGATTGGCTTGTTCTTAACTGCGATCGCCTTTGCGATCGGCGGCTACAATGTTCCCTTAACAAGTACAGAAGCTCACCGTCTATCCCTTGGACTCGACTGGCTCATCCTCGCATTTCTGGGTTCCGTTTTCATCTTTATGAGCCTAGAAAAACTATTCCCCAAATACAAAAACCAAGTCATCCTTCGCAAAGGATGGGGCCTAGACCTTGCCTACTTCTGCTTCAATCATCTGGCAATTTCCGCGATCGTCATCTACGCGAACCATAGCGCCAGCCGCTTCCACTGGGCAGTCAGCCCTAACCTCCAAGCCTCAATCCAATCAACCCCAGTCTTTTTCCAATTTCTCCTCGCCATTCTCTGCGCTGACTTCGTTCTCTACTGGGAACACCGTTTGTACCACGAAGTTAAACTCCTCTGGCCCATTCATGCGGTTCACCACTCCGTCGAAGACCTAGATTGGCTTGCCGGATCGCGCGGCCATTTTATCCAAGTCTTTTCAGAACGCGCCACCGTCATGCTGCCGCTCTATTTGCTCGGCATCGGCGAACAAGCATTGGGCCTTTACATTACCGTTGCCGCTCTCCAAGCTGTCTTTATTCACTGCAATCTCGACCTGCCCTTCGGCTTCCTCAAATACATCATCGTCACCCCTCAATTCCACCACTGGCACCACAGTTCCGAACGCCCCGCCATTGATACCAACTACTCCGCCCACACTATCCTGTTCGACTGGGCGTTCAAAACCATGCACCTACCTGGCAAACACTGGCCGGTGAAATATGGTACGACCCAGCCAATGCCTCGAACATACCTGGGACAGACACTCTATCCCATCGCCAGCCAACTCACTAAACAACGCAAAATTAACTCTTAAGCCTATCGAAGAGACTAAGCCGGATACTCTGACGCTCTTGTAAGAAGAATATTGCAGATGAAAAACATTAAGTTTAAGTGGTACGATCCCGGCGAGGAAAACCCCTTTCCAATCCGCATTTTGGATGTGCGTGGTTTCACTGGTCAAGTCGTCGCAGCAACAAACGACATCAAGCTTGCCGAATCATTCAATACCCAGCGACAATCCGACGGCAGCGAATATATTGATGCCCAAATCGAGAACTCAACAACGGTGGAATGTAATCTGTGCTTTCCGCACAACGGCGATCCCCTCGAAGGTATCATTTACAAAGCCAATTCAATGGATATCAAATGGGACATATACATTTACGACTCTGCATTCCTCTTCGTGCGTAGTTGGACGGGTCAATTGGGGTATCGAGCCTTTGCCGAAATTACGGACACAGATATTCGCATCAATAAGGTTGAAACCGCTGCCGATGGTATCGAAACCGCTCCGCAAGATGTCTATTTCATGCTTGGCACACACGCGATGGGCATTATTCTTCCGCATACAATCCCGCGCGATATGTCTGACGATCCGCAACAAATCGCTCTTTGGTCGTTCAGTATGTATGGCAAATTTGGATATTACGCCACATACGAGGACATCACACAAATCGCAATCTCCTGACCCGAAGCCGAACCGTAAACGCGGCAGAATTCTGCAATGCACCAGAGTTGCATAAACCGCGATCTGAGCAAGATTGCGAAAGTTTGACTATGGCGACTCAACAGGAATGTTAAAGAGCGCGCCCTTCCCTTTTCCCCCTCACCTCATCCCCAACAATTGCCAAATTTATCCTCGCAGAGAAAAACTTACATGAGCGATCTCTGACTAGGCGATCTGTGTAGGGGGGAGGTAAGATAAGTTAGAATCGTTGGGCAAACTGTCCACCTTACCTCTCTACCTAAATTGGGACATTAGGGATAAAATTGACCTCTAATAAATAGCTATGCTGCCTTTGGTTATTAATATGTAAGCCGTTTTAGAGTGTTTTGCAAGGATTCAATATTGAATAAACTTTGAATATTCTGATGAACGAACAACTATGAAAAAGTTTTTGCTTAAGCAGATTTGCATTTGGCTCATTGTATTTATGATGTTCATAAGTCATGTTGAGCCAGCAAATGCCTCTGGTGACAGATATAAGAAACTTGTAGGAGAAGAGAAGTTTACTGAAATAAAAGAACAAGTTATTCATTCAGCACAAGACATATCTCAGCACAAAGCAGCAGATGCTTATCGAGAGATTGTCAATGCCTTAAATGATTTTCACAAACTTCGCGATATTGTCAAAAACTCATCTCGTATCGATGATGTAATTGGAGACGTTGCTGATGGACTTGACAAAATTGCTTCAACCTATGAAAAAATTGCAAGCTGGGATGAAGAATTGATTGAGTATAGACAAGGGTATTTTCGTGACTTGCAAGGCTTGAGCGGCGAAACATTAAGAACAAAGCAGGAGCTAGAGTTGAAAATATCTGGATTCCAAAATTCAAATAAACTAATTCAAGAAAAATTACTTAGTGCCGTAGATGACATTGAAGAAAAAAATCTAGAAGTAAGCCTCAAAGGTAATGAGTCAATTATTAATTCTCTTAGAGCGCAAACAATCATATGGGATAAATTCCATAGCGCACAGGAGCAACTTTTTGCAAAATTAAGCTTGAATAGTAGGAAAGTTGATTTATTACTTCATGTTTTAGAAGTCAATGCTGGAGTTTACAGAGAAGCTGCAAACGTTGCTAGGCTACGAAAAACTGCTAAAGGAGCAATGGATAACCTTCGTTCTTTAAGCGATATCCAGAGCATTATTGGTGATTTGCAAAATAGTTGGACTGAAGTCGACGATCTGGTTTCTGATATAAGTAAAGCTGAATTTATTATCGATCTTGATTAACGCAACTGAAATCTTTTGTCAATGAATTACTTTGTTGTTTGCATTCTTTCAATTTTCATACTTTGTCTTACTTTGCTCACTGGCTGTTCAAGTTCTGATTCTCCAAATAACAATAAAACATGGGGTAGTGTTAATCATAAATTCATGGAATTGGAGCAAGAACGAACAGATGTTATGGAGTCCCTTAGAGATAAAATTTTGACAGTTAATAACTCGAAAAGTGAGTAGTTTTTATGTAACTGTAGCAGATGGCAGATTGAGCACAAAGTGTACAAAGATAGATAGCTGCTCAAGCGGAAGTTTATCTAGAGAGTGCGCCCCCTCCATTCTCCCTCACCTCATCCCCAAAATCGCGTCCTTCGTCATCGCTGCGCGCCCGAAAGGATCCGCTTTGCGGATCGCCCTATCCGTCGCTTTGGGCAAATAATAATACTTCCCGCCTGTCGGTAAGCGCCACGATAACCACTATTTCAGAATCTGACTTGTATTCCAAGCTGTCTGCTAGAGTAAACTGTAGATACGAAACTAACTCCCTACGATCGCTTTAAGGCGGGATGCAGTTTTGATGGAATTCTTCAGCCTTAGTGAAAGCTCTGAACAAGGAGTATAGCCCATGCAAATCACACTCAATCTCCCTGATGAATTGATTCAACATTTCAATCGAGATCGGCTCGATCGTGAGGTTCTAGAAGCTCTGGTAGTGCAAGCTTACCAAACCGAAAAAATTACCAGTGCTGAGGTTGGACACATTCTCGGTTTACCCTCTCGTTGGGGAGTGGATGCTTTTTTGAAGCAACACGGTGCTGATTTACATTACGATAAGGCTGATTTAGAGAGCGATCGCGAAACTCTCCGCCAACTCCGCGTAAAGCATCCCAGTAATACCTGATGATTGTCGTTTCTGATACTTCACCTATCAACTACCTGTTGTTAATTGACCGGATTGACCTATTACCTCAATTGTTTCAGCAAATCATCATTCCCGATGTGGTTCGAGATGAAATGCTGGCTCCTTTGGCCCCACCTGTACTTCAGCAATGGATTACTAATCCTCCTCCTTGGCTCATCGTTCAGCCTGTATCGGGAGTTGATGCAACTCTGAGTCTCCTCGATCCAGGAGAACAAGCTGCTATCACGCTTGCCCAAACCTTACCCGCAGACTTACTAATTATTGACGAACGATTAGGAAGACGGATAGCGCGCGAGCGAAAAATTGCCGTTATTGGTACTATTGGAATTTTGGATGATGCTGCACGTCAGGGTTTTATCGAGCTTTCAGTCGCTCTCGATCGACTGCAACAAACGAACTTCCGCATATCTCGTCGTATCGTTCAAGATTTGCTAAAGAATAATGACATTCAAAGAGTATCTTCATATGTTCAGAAGGCAAAGGCGAGTTTGGAAGCTGCACAATTACTAACTGAAAAACAGGAAATACTAGCTCAGAAATTAACTCAAGCCCTCAGTCAAAGATTTCCAGATATAGCTAGTTTGTTTAGAACCGAAAATTTTATTTTAGATATTAAATCCTACATAACAATATTATCTTATTGCCTTGTTTGTGGAAACACCGACCCCGCTGATTCTTTGTTTATGAATGTGAATGAAGTTAAGCAGTATTGTTCATCGTTTAATATTTATTTTGATGAATATATTGACGCAGTTAAGTTTATTTTAAGTTATATCAAATTAAATCATGGCTTATCTGGTCAAGCGGCTGAGGAGACGAATAACTATATCGAGCGTATTATGAATGCACTGCCTTAAATAAGTTCTTTATAGCGGCGTACATCCCCTCCATTCTCCCTCACCTTATCCCAGAAATCGCGTCCTTCGTCATCGCCGCGATCGCCCCCTTTACTCTTCTTTCCCAAAAATACTCTTTATATCTTGACGAGCATACAAAATTCGTGCCACTTCAATCTCCTTCTCGCGAGCGAAGTAAAAAATCAGATAATTCTTAAACCCTTTTACTGCCCATCTTCGCAGTCCTTGCAAGCGTAAGTTTTTAACAGGATAAAGGCTGCCAATACCCGGAGTTCTCACAATCTGTGCCAAGGTTGAACGAGTTGAATCGAAAAAGAGTAATGCAGCTTGACGGTTGTGCTGTGAGAGATAATAAAAATGTTCGTCCAAATCCTGACTCGCACGCGGTCTCAGAACAATTCTTTGGGTCATATCAGCAGCCCTTAAAGTTGTTCGAGCAGTTCAATTCGCTTCCGCTCCCACCATTCGTCATTCGCTTCAATAGGTTCGCCACTGTCGAGACCTTCAAGGAGCAAAGATTCAATCTGCTCTTGTCGAGCAATTCGCTCTTTTTCTCGCAAAATTAATTGATAAATATATTCACTGACTGAATTGAGACCTGCAACCGAAGTTTGTTCTTCAATGAAGGCTTGAATCTGTTCGGGGAGAGAAATATTTAGCATCGGTGACTAATCCTCGTTTACAATCTCCTCCTTTAGGATAGCGAAATTTTATCAACCTGTACTCCTTCCCCTCAAATTCTCTATCGTTTTCGCACCTCCGCCAACGAGACTTGTGTCGGCGATCGCGATCTCTGAGCTAAAAGAGGCATTTAGAATTCTGTCAGTTTGTTATCATTGTTATCAAAATTTTGCAGAGCCTTGCCAGCAATTATAAAATAATGGATAAAGGAGGACACAATGAGCACATCTATCATTGACCAAGTGATTGAGCAATTAAGAGCCATGCCGCAGCCATTGCAACGGCAGGTTCTCAAATTTGCACGTACTTTGTTTAGCGGTCAAATTCAAGGCGTTCCCGGTCAACAACTCTTACAATTCGCAGGGGCAATTCCACGTGAGGATCTGCAAATGATGCAAGAAGCGATTGAGCAAGACTGCGAAAGGATTGACCTGAATGAGTGGTAGGTATTTACTAGATACCAATATCATCATTGCGCTGTTTGCCATTGACACATCAGTTATGCACAATCTTGCTCGAGCGAATGAAGTGTTTATTCCTAGTATTGCACTAGGGGAATTACATTACGGTGCTAGGAAGTCAGGGCGGTTGCAAGAGAACTTAGAACGAATTGAGGAACTGGTCACAAACAGCACAATTATTGAGTGTGATGCAGAAACAGCACGTCAATATGGTGATGTTAAGAATAGGTTGAGGCTAAAAGGTCGCCCATTGCCTGAAAATGATGTGTGGATTGCCGCGTTAGCATTACAGTATGGTTTGACGTTAGTGACACGCGATGCCCATTTTCAAGAGGTGGAAAATCTGCAAACAGTAGCGTGGTAGGCTATTGCCAGCCACCTAACACTGGGGTTAGACGGGGTTTGCAAGACAATTACTGCAATTTTGAATTTTATCAAATTCTGCTCGAAGGACAAGTTACGATTCGACCGTAATAAAAAAATTGAACTCTGCCGCTGCCAAAGTAAGAAGCTTACCATTCTTTATACCTGCCCATCCCATCTGAGGAGTAGTTTTGACTTCATGACCAACTAACTCTCTTGCTAACCTGCGGTCAATACATTCATCTAATAAAAGTTTCATTTATGCCGCCAAAGTATAAGCTGCTGGCTAGCTTCTTCTAATAAAATAATGACTTGTTCCTTCGTTACAGTGGGAAAGCCCTCTAAAAAATCATTAATTGAATCTCCTGCTTTTAAATAATCGATTAGGGTTTGGATGGGAACTCTAGTCTCTATAAAAACTGGAGTACCGCCCATAATGTCGGGGGAAATACTAATAATTGATGCGTTTCCGTGCATAATAGCTAGACCTCTATATTAACTGCTAATAGTCTATCAAGTTTAAGCTGTCGATGCTATCGAGAGATACATCCCTAAAGCAGTTTTAACAGAGCGCACCTTTTACCTCATCCCCGAAATCGCATCCTTCGTCATCGCAGCACACTGTCCGTCGCCTTCGGTAAATGATAATACTTCCCGCCCGCCTATCTAGCGCACGCTTTACCTGTTTCTGTTAGGTGCAGGTGCGCCGCGCAACATTCCTTCGGTGCTAATATCTTCATCAATTGCTTCCCCATGAAGACCGTAACCCCCACCGCAAATTTCCCATTGGTTGCGCTGTTCGGGCGTAGCATTTAACAGTCTCGGATACCAAACGAGCGGAAAGGTAATGGTTCGTCCGTCCATCAATTCGACGCTAATCGTATCTTCTGTGAAATTGACGTTCTTGACTCTTTCCGAGGCTCGAATCGCCAAAATACCCATACCATGCGTCCAATAAAGTTTGTTGATGTTCTTGAACGCGGCGATACGTTGGGTTCGTGACTCTAGAAATACTGCTTTGAGTTGGTTTCTTATACCAATCTTGAAGTTCGCTCAAAACTAGGAACTAGCTGCCCAGAGTAAAGAGACTTCATATTGGTTAAATGTTGCATCTGCACTCACAAGTGTCATGTCTTCTATCTGAGCTTGTGCAATCAACATTCTGTCAAAAGGATCGCGATGATGTAAAGGCAGTGCTGCTACCCGCAAAGCATGAGCAGTCGTTATTTCCAAAGATCTAGCTCCTAGTTGAGCCATACGAGTAGAAACATAATCAATCTATCTGCTCTGGTAATGGCAATTTACCTATTGAAACCTTAATTCCCATCTCCTAAATACTGGCAACTGACAACCATAG
The DNA here is from genome assembly GCF_014698145.1 of Oscillatoria sp. FACHB-1406. Taxonomy (NCBI): domain Bacteria; kingdom Bacillati; phylum Cyanobacteriota; class Cyanophyceae; order Oscillatoriales; family Oscillatoriaceae; genus Oscillatoria; species Oscillatoria sp. FACHB-1406. The sequence goes on from NZ_JACJSM010000019.1 coordinate 91,658, forward strand.
TTCATTAGTTTCATCTGCAATTTGTTCGATGATGTTCCCATTCAATTTTTCGGGTTGAGAAAACCACCATAACCAACATTGAGTATCTAATAAAAGCTTCACTCTACGCCACCCTCAAATGCAATTAAAATATCTTCTGGCAGAGGAGCATTAAAATCGTCTGGCACAACCAATTTTCCCCGATCCTGACCTAAGCTAGACCGACGATCTAAAGATATCCGAAACGGAACAAGCTTAGCAACTGGAATGCCTCGGTTTGAAATGATAATTTCTTCTCCAAGCTCCACACGGGATAGCAGCCGAGAGAGGTCTGTCTCTGCCTGATGAATATTGACAGTTTCCATAATTTTAAAGACTAAGTTCATGAACTAAGTTTAGTCTGAATTATAGTGATTCTGCCAGGTCAGATTGGGTATAAACTCCAGAGCGACTTGCGGCAACGCGGCATCATAAAGCGCTGGAGCGGACGGTTGAGAGAGACTGTGGTGATGCCGAAGTCATTTGATGCCGCTCAACTTAGCCGTTAGCGATCGCACCCCCCTTTTACCCCTACCTCATCCCCGAAATCGCGTCCTTCGTCATCGCAGCAATAGCCCTGTCCGTCGCCTTCGGCAAATGATAATACTTCCCGCCTGCCTTCTGCGCCAACTCCTTAGCAAACCCCGTCGAAACGAACTTATTCTCCGTGTCAATCACCAATAACTGACAGCCCGTTACCCGAATCCGTCCGGCAATTTCCAGCAATTCCGCCTTAATATCCGGCTTTTCCCCTTCCGGAATCGGTTCGCCGAGCGATCGCGCCAAGGGTATATTACCCCGTCCGTCGGTAATCGCAACGATAACCACCTGCCCGATATCCCCGGACATCTTTGCATTCATCCCGACATGAACCGCTTGCGTCAATCCGTGCGCTAAGGGCGAACCGCCGCCGCAGGGTAACTTCTCCAAGCGTCCCTTCGCCAGCGTAATCGATCGCGTCGGTGGCAGCAAAACATCCGCTCGTTCGCCCCGAAACGGTATCAACGCCACCTGATCTCGATTTTCATACGCCTCCGTCAGCAAGCGCATCACCGCACCCTTCGCCGATTGCATCCGGTTCAACGCCATCGAACCCGACGCATCCACCACAAACACGATTAACGCCCCCGCTTTGCGCGCTAAGCGTTTCGCCCGCAAGTCGCCCTGTTCTACCACCACCTTACGCCCCGGATGGCGCGCCCGCCGTGCTTTTTGGTAGGGTGCAGCGGCGCGCAAAGTTGCATCGACAGCGACGCGACGCACTTTACCTTTAGGCAGCATGGGTTTAATATAGCGGCCGCGATCGTCGGAGAAAATCATGCTGCGCGCGCCCGTTTTGCCCTGTCGTTGCGCCATTTGCGCGAAATACAGCACGCTAGGGTCTAAAATCACCCCTTCTGCGTCGAACACGAACTCTTCGGGAATTGCGGGCGGTTCCTGCTGTTCCTGTTCTTCGTCCTCTTTATCCTCTTCCTCCGGTTCGTCGGGTTCTTGTTCCGATTGCTGTTCTTGGGGCGGTGGAGGCGGCGGGGGCGGCGCTTCTTCGTCTTCTGGCGGCGGGATGAGGGTAGAACGCGGCACGATAACTAATTCTACCGCACGGCGCAGGTCATCGGGGGAAACGCGATCGCGCCCTTCCAAAGCTGCTGCAACTTTCGCCACCCGCGCGGCAAACAATTCAGCGCGATGTCCCTGCACCGCACCGCGCACCGCTTCCTGCACTAAATACAGCATTTGATCCTGCGTCAGTTCGACTTCTTTTAAATACTCCCGCGCCAGGATAATATCGGTTTTGAGATTGTCGAGATCTTCGCCGTACTGTTCGATGAAGGTTTGGGGCGATCGCGCGTATTCAATCGCTTGGTCAACGACAGACACGCGCTGATCTAGGGATAACACGCCGTCGGCAGAAAGGGCAATGGCGATGCGATCGAGCAAATGTTCGCGCAATGGCCCTTCTTCAGGATTATAAGTTGCAATAAAGATCGGTTTGCAAGGATGCTCGACGCTCAACCCTTCCCGTTCGACAATGTTGCGTCCTTCGGTGAGTACGCTGAGGAGTTGGTTGGCGATTTCGTCGTCGAGGAGGTTCAATTCATCGATATATAGCACGCCGCGATGCGCTTGGGCGAGCAGTCCGGGTTGAAAGACGGGTTCGCCCCGTTTAATCGATTCTTCCACATCAATCGAACCCAGAAGGCGGTCTTCGGTAACGCCGAGGGGAACTTGCACGAAGGGGGCGGGGATAATTTCAGTGGGAATTGCTTCTAAGTTTTCAGCGAAACCGGCGGCGAGATATTCTTCGGGGGAGTAGTTGTAGGGAGAACCTTCCACCCGTTCGATGGGGGGGATGAGAGCGTGAACGCCGCGAGCGAGAACGGATTTCGCCGTTCCTCTGCGCCCATAAATCGCAACGCCTCCTAATTCCGGATCTGTCGCCGCCAAGAGCAGTGCGAGTTTGATGGCTTCTTGTCCGACGACGGCGGTTAGGGGAAAGGCGAGGGGAGTAGCTGCGGGCATGGTTTGAGGAATAGCAAGTCAATTCGCTATTTTACCGCATGGGGGCTTGTTTGCTGGCTGAGCGACGAGGGAGCCGAATGATTACAATGGTGAGCGCGCAACAATCCAGTTTAATTCCACAATCAAAAAATGTCGATCGCCAAAGATACAAGTTCTAAACTTCCTGATAATTCCAATAATTTTACGAGTTCCTCGGACGATGGGTTTTCCATGTAGAATTTCATCATCCCGGACAACATAAAGATATTCTGTCACTTGAACTATGCTGACTTCTCACTTTCTTTAATACTCTGAGTTTATGCCCGTTTTGCTAATATTTCCAACCATTCTAAAAAAGAAGCTGCCAGACGGTAGCACCCTCCAAATTCAACGCCGTTGAGCCAAGGATGGCTGTCGTGTCCGTCGAAGACTGTCCCATAATAACGATGAGCGCGATCGCAACAAAGTAAATATTCGTGCTTATCTGAATACCTGCCAATCCCCAACCAAAATCCCGAATCGAGAACGGGTTCTTCTTCTTCCAGCGCTCCCAAAACCAGTAGCTCGAAGTCTGCAACCGTCGTCTTGGCAACGCCTTCGGCATCGAACAACCACCGTTCTAAACCGTAGGGCCAATGCCACCCGCCTCCGATCGCTTGCATAAACAACGCATAATCCTCCGGTACGGCAAAGCGCGCTTCAATGTGAGTGGTTCCGTAGTGGGCTGCAAATCGTTCGCGGAGCGACAGGATGCAGACAGACCAAGCTGTTTGTAAGTCAGCCGGTTTGACCGATGAGGAGGTACGAACTAAGGATTTATTGTCTGCTGCATACCGCTTGACGACCTCGTTCCAACTTTGATAGATTTGTCTCTCCAGATTTTCTGACATTCTCGCTTCCTTTTCAATCTATAAAGGTTACTAAATATATCGTAATTGATTCTGCATCTTGTCCGAAGTTACGCGATCGAGAATCGCGAGCAATCTTTTTGCAATCTTTTGAGGAAAAGGACGGACGGCAAAAATCACTCCATAGTGCATCTAAATCAACAAGTTCTACGATGCCGGATGAAAAAAAATCGGAATAAAATGAGAAGTTAATACGCTTTAATTTTTACTCCTAATGCCTCCCGGGTAGCATTAAAAATTGCATTTAAATTTTCTATTTCAGGGTTTCAGTCCGTAGATAGCAGAGCAACCAAACTAATAGGGTTCTGAGAGGTTTTAGCCGCTAAATTTTCCAGCCCGATAGGAGCAATGATGAAGTCTCTGTAGAGCTCACCCCCGAAGGAATCCACGAAGCGGATCGCGAACCGCATCTTTTCGCGAAAGCTGTAATTCCGAGCTTTCATAAATACGGACTATTTAGAAAGAAAGAGTGCGAATCTTTCGATTTAGTCTAAACTTCAGTATACCGAGGTTTTAAATGACTCAATTGTGAGGAAAGATAATGAGCGACGGAGCAAACTCTAACCAATCCGATCCTTTTGCAGCAGCAGCAGAAGCGTTAGATCGCGCGGTGCAGGTGGCGAAGGGAGTGGGAAATTTAGCGGGCGGCGCGATCGATTCTGCTTCCGGGGCGGCGCAACAATTGCTCGAACAAACAACGCAATCGGTAGGCAATACGCTAGAAGGTGCTGCTAATAATCCCGCTGTCAAGTTTACGACTGATAAATTGGGGGCGAAGTGGCTGAAGGCGCTACTCGGCGGAGTCGAACTCGATAAGGTGCAGGTTAAAGTTAAGCAGTTTCAAGAGAAATACCCAACCGAAACCCCCAGTCAAATCGCCCATCGCCTGATTGTCGATAAAGCGATGTTTGCAGCGGGTGTGGGTTTTGCGACGAATATAATTCCGCCGATCGCAGCCACCCTATTTGGGATAGAATTAGCCGCTAACACGGTCATGCAAGCCGAAATGGTTTATGAAATTGCCGCAGCTTACGGTTTAGATTTGAGGGAACCCAAACGGCGAGGCGAGGTAGCAGCAATTTTTGCGCTGGCGTTGGGATCGGATGCTTTTAAGGCGGGGTTGGGCTTAGTCGAACTAATTCCCGGCGTGGGGGCAGTCGTTGGTGCTTCTAGTAATGCAGTGATGTTTTACGCTTTGGGGTTCGCCGCGAATCGCTTTTACGAAGCGAGGAGTAAAGCACCAATTCCCACGGTAGAGGGGGAAATTATTTAATAATTTTTCTGAACTGTTTTTCCGAGGCAAAAAAGTAGGACGTTCGAGCGAACGTTCCTACTCAATTTCACAAAAAAGAAGAAAAACAAGAGGGGCTGCCAACTTGACTTCCCCGCTCGATTTAAAAAGGTAATAAAAGTTGAGTTTCGTCTAGATTAATTACCAAAAATATTCTTGTAGCCTTCTTTTACTTTGTCTTCAAAAGAGGTCGCGTTTGCGTCTTCAGGTGAGATCATTTCGTCCTTACCGGCGGCTCCTTGAACTTCATTCAGTCCTTCTTCGGATTTCTTTTGAACTTCTTTCAAGTCCGGCGGTGCGCTCTTAGCTGTATCTTCCGTTTCACCTTGAACGTCTAGTAGTTTGGCTTCACCTTGTTGCGGGGCGCTTGTCGCAGCCGTTGCGGGCAAAACATTAGCGAAGAATAACATCGCACAAGCGAAGGCGGCTAACAATGCGCGTACTGGGCGAATGTTCAACGATTGAAAGATGTTCTGAATAGCTTTCATGGTTTTTTCCAAAATCTTGTGTTCTTCTTACATCAATATCAGAAATAAATGTCAACTCAGATCGCCCTTAAGAAAGAAACTTATCAATCGAACTAATTGGATTGAATATTCCTTTAGAGATATTACGAAAAGTTAATCTAGAGTCCGACCATTTATTTCGGATAAGTTCAATTGTAGCGAACAGTGGCCCCATAAAGATCGAACAGGGAAACATGACGTTCTCGATCTAAAGCTTGGATTGTGTTTTCGGCAGCTTGTAACTGTTGGTAGTAAGATTGCATTGCTTCGGCATCTTTGCTGGGGTCGAGTTGCTGCCAGCGTTCGATGCAGTAGCGACGGTACTTTTCGTAGGTGACGCGCTCGAGTCCGGCGATCGCGGTACTTACGATTAGCGGTTCGCGGGCGATGTCTTCGCGGGCGGTTTCGTCGAGTTGTAACAGGTGCGATACTTTGGCCATTTCTTGAGGATACTGAATGCCGATCGCGTGCAGTTGGGAAAGCAGATCGCGACTGCCTTCCGCTTCCCGCATTTCCAGCAGTTTGCGCCACAAAAAGCGATAGTGCGGCACGCTGAAGATTAAGTCTTTGTCGTCTAAGGTTTGGGCGATGGTGTCTCGATATTGCGGACAGTGGATATAGATGCAAAGCAGTAAGGATTCTGCCCGCTCGAGCAGATCGCGTTCGGCTTTGAGTTGTTGAATGTTGGCGGTGGGAGGTTTCTCTTTGTCGCCTTTTTTACGCAGTTTTCGTAAGGCAATGTTTAAATCCTGTTCGTAACGGGCGGTTAAGCGAGAGTCTCCTTGACTTAATATTTCGCCACAACGGTGCAGGTAATGGGTGCGTCGGGCGTTATCGGGGATTTGTTGCAGGAGTTTTACCATACTCGGAACGATTTTCTCGAAGCGATCGCTTTGAGTTAAGTCTTCCCCGCTGACGAGTTGGACAATTTGCCAATCGATCCATAAGGGCGCATTCTGGAGTTGTTGGCGATAAATGTCCGGTGCTTCGGGACTCGAGTTGAGGAATTCGTCGGCATCTTTGCCATCGGGAAGGTTCAACACGCGCAGTTGAATTTGTCCGGAATAAATAAGGGATTCGATTTCCGCGATCGCGCGTTGAGTAGCTTTCATCCCCGCCGCATCAGCATCAAAGTTAAAAATAACTTGTTTGGAGTCAGTGTAGCGCAATAGTTGTTTGACGCGCTCTTGGTTAAAAGCCGTTCCCAGGGAAGCAACAGCGTTTTCAATCCCGCAACCATGCAGCGCAATCGCATCGAAATATCCTTCCACGACGATGGCGCTATCCTGTTTCGCGATCGCACCTTTGGCTTTATCGAGGGCATACAAAATCTTCCCTTTATCGAACAGTTCCGTTTCTGGCGAGTTGAGATATTTCGGCAACTCATCCCCCAGAACGCGACTGCCAAACCCGATAATTCTCCCTTGTATGTCGCTAATGGGAACCGTCACGCGATCGCGAAAATAATCAATATATCCCTCGCCGTTGGAACGCTTTTTAATCAATCCCGCCTGTTCGACAAGCGCCACCGACAAGCGTTTTGTTTCCACTAAATAACGATATAGCGTTTCCCATCCCGCCGGAGCGTACCCCAGCCCAAACTGCTGAATCGTCGCCTCGCTCAATTGTCGCGTTTCTTTGAGGTAAGTTAGGGCGGTTGCGCCCTGGGGTTGTCGCAGCGCGTGCTGGAAAAAATTAGCCGCGATCGCTAAAATCTCGTAGAGTTGTTCGCGTAGCGATAACTGTCGCTGTAACTCCTCGTGTTGCTCGCGTTCCACCGTGCGAATCGGGATTTGATAGCGGCGCGCCAAATCCAGCAGCACGTCAGCGAACGAACTTTTACCAATCTCCATCAAAAAGTTAATCGCATTGCCGCCCGCATTGCAACCGAAACAATAATACACCTGCTTGCTCGGCGTAACCGAAAAGCTCGGACTTTTCTCTTGATGGAAAGGACACAGCCCGACAAAATCCTTACCGCGCTTCCGCAAAGGGACATACTCTTGCACCACGTCCACAATATCGACGCGCTGCTTAATTTCGTCGATGGTATCGGGATGAAGGCGAGGGATATCCATGAAGCGATCGCAAACAGAAAAAGCTTCTTCCATTGTAAGGAAATCTGCCCGATCTTCTCAATCCAGGCACGGATACACAATGACAATATTTTGTCAAGTCAATTGCTTGAATTGCTACTCAACACGAGGCTTCCGAGCCATCGCTTGCGAGCCGCGCGAGACTTCCTTCAACCTTATAAGTTAAAATACCGCCTAATGCCTTAATCCTAATTCCTGTAGGGGCATAGCCATGCCATGCCTACCCTACTCAAGCCTAGCAAAGTTATTAACCCGAACCATCGCGCGATCGCCAAACCCTTATGGAAGGCTCCTTTGAACTGACCCTGCAAATCGTCCTCGCCACCCTTGCAGGCATCGGCGCGCAAGTCCTCGCCGAACTCCTCAAAGTTCCCAGCATCGTCTTCCTCCTCCTCTTCGGCATCCTCCTCGGTTCCGACGGTCTCAGCCTCCTCCACCCCCACCAACTCGGAGTCGGCCTCGAAGTTATGGTCGCCCTCGCCGTCGCGATCGTCCTCTTTGAAGGCGGTCTCAACCTCGACTTACGCGACCTCGGGCGCGTCTCCGGCAGCCTTCGTAACCTCGTCACCATCGGCCCCACCATCGCCCTCCTCGGCGGCGGGATGGCAGCCCACTGGCTTAGCGAATTTCCCTGGCCCATCGCCTTCCTTTACGCCTCCCTCGTCGTCGTCACCGGCCCCACCGTCATCAGTCCCCTCCTCAAACAAGTCGAAGTAGACCGGCAAGTTGCCGCCCTCCTCGAAGGCGAAGGCGTACTCATCGACCCCGTAGGCGCAATCTTAGCCGTCGTCGTCCTCGATACCATCCTTAACAGCGATGCCGTCCCGCTCGAAATCATCAGCGGTTTAACCCTGCGCCTCGGTCTGGGCGCAGCAATTGGGGCAACCGGCGGCTGGCTGCTCGGATTTCTGCTTAAACGCGCCAACTTTTTATCCGAAGAACTTAAAAGCCTCGTCGTTCTTGCCGGACTTTGGGGACTCTTCGGTTTAGCGCAAACCATCCGCAGCGAATCCGGACTTATGGCTACCGTCGTCTCCGGTCTAGTGCTCAACGCCTCCTCCGTCCCCGAAGAACGAATGTTGCGGCGCTTCAAAGGACAACTCACTGTCCTCTGCGTTTCCGTCCTCTTCGTCCTCCTAGCCGCCGACCTTTCCATCGCCAGTATTATTGCCCTCGGTTGGGGCAGTCTACTCACCGTCGCCTGCTTAATGCTTTTGGTACGTCCTTTAAGCGTCTTCATCTGTACCTGGAATAGCGGCATGAATTGGCGGCAAAAACTCTTTCTCGCTTGGGTTGGACCTAAAGGTATCGTCTCCGCCTCCGTCGCCTCGCTATTTGCCATTCTTCTTACCCAAAAAGGGATAAACGGCGGCGAAGCCATTAAAGCCCTCGTCTTCCTGACGATTATGATGACCGTATTCGTCCAAGGACTTTCCGCGCGTTGGGTCGCTCACTGGCTAAAGATTACCTCTTCTGAAGTTACAGGGGCAGCGATTATCGGCTGTACGCCCCTAGGACGCTTAATCGGACGCTTATTCCAAGAAGAAGGCGAATCCGTCGTTATGATCGATACTGATGCAGAAGCCTGTCAAAAGGCAAGAGCGGAAAATCTGCGCGTCGTTCAAAGTAGCGGGTTAGACCCCAAAGTTTTGGAAGAAGCCGGAATTTACTCAATTGGAACCTTCCTCGCCCTCACCAATAACGCCGAGGTTAACTTAGTCCTCGCTCAGCGTGCCGTTGAAGAATTCCACCCCCCCCGCGTGCTAGCTATTTTCCCTGAAAACGACCGAGACAGCGCCACCGCGAATAAAACGAATAAAGCTAAGGTCAATCCGGCTTTCATCGCTCAACTGCCCGTCAAAACTTGGAATGAGTACCTCGGTAACGGACAGTTTAAGCTGGGTCAGACTGCCCTAAAAGAAGAAGGCTTAGAGCTACAAGCGGCTCATATCAAAGATTTAATCGACTCAGGCGAACTGATACCGCTGCTCGTGCGCCGCAAAAACTCCCTGCAAGTGGTGAAAGCGGCAGAGGAATGGCAAGCGGGCGATGAAATGATTTATTTGCTCCATGACCCCAGACCGCAACTGTTGAAGCGCTTATCGGGCGAGAGTCAAGCCACTCGCTTAGCTTTAGAAAAGTTACCTAAAGTTGAGGAAGTGCCGTTGAGCTACATCAAAAGTTAAAAATACTGAAGTCTAATGTATAGAAATTGTAAAGCAATACTCGGAAGTGTATTGAAATGATAAAGAAAAACTCGAGTGCTGCTCCTCGTCGCAAGATCGCATTAACCGTGGATTTACGGGTGAAATAAACTTGTTTTTAGCGGTATAAAAAAGACGGGTGAAATAAAAATTTTTTTTGAACTTTAGGGAACCTAATCAAAACCACAATTGTCTGAGAACAGAAATAAACCAATAGAGGCGTTTTTTCTGCTCGATAAAAGTTGACTTTGCACGATCTCTACCTTTTTCCTACAAATGATGCCAAATTCATTCCGGAAAAAAATTCTTTTTCCGAACCCTGGGTACAGAGGCAGAGTTAACTAAAAAAATTCTTCGAGAGAAAAATCAAGTGCCAGCGCTCTGCCTGTAAAGTAAGTAAGATCGACATTTTGTCACTCGTGAAGGGAGTAACTCATAATGATTGCTAAATCTACTCAATCTATTCTCGTTCTTGGTTTAGCCGGAAGCATGGTAGCGGTTCTCGCTCCCTTTGCTAGCGCTCAAACTGCCAATACGACTTCGACTAGCACTTCAAGCGGTAGCTCGAGTAGCTCAACTCAGGCGACCGGAATTCAAGTCACCAGCGGTCAAGCAACAGGGACGGCTGCCTTTTTCGTTCCGACGACAGACGCTGCGGGAAATGTACGTCTGTTCGATATCGGCATTCAAACCCTACAAATTCAGACCAACAGAGGTACGACAACAACTTCAGTCTTTACCCCCGGTGCAGCAAGTTTCAAGGATGCCAATAATAACGGTAAGCCAGACTCCGGAGATACGGGGGTTTTGCAGGGAACTCTAGCAGGAACGGCCTTTACTTCCAACGGTCTTCCCATTGTCTTTACCGGACGTGAAACATTGCTCAACTTCACGCTCAACAACTTCAGTTCTCAGGTTAATCTCGCAGGTAGCTTGATTTCCCCCAAGACGGTCGGTGCTGCTCCTTTGGTGTTCCTCCCGGCAGTTAATGCAACGCTAGCTTCGGGTTCGAGCTTCCAAGCGTCGCGTGGCGACCTGCAAGTCGGTAACTTCAAGGCGGGACTCGATAATGGGTTGATTAATTTGCCGCCGACGCTGGCTTTCCGTTCTGGCGACAGTTCGGTGCCGACGCTGCCCATTTTTGACTTGGGACGGCGCATCAAGTTTAAGTTTGAAGGGGATAATGCTCCGGGCAATCTGACACTCTCTTCTAATGCTCTGCGTTTTACGGGCGAAGCGAATAAAAAGGTTGAGATTCAAAGTGTCGGCAGCGGTAGCAGCGACCAGAAGTTTGAGTTTAAGTCCGATGTAGGTTATGTAGATATAGCACTGGGTGGCATCGATCGCCTCAGCGTTCAACAAGGTTCTGGGGCTTCCAGTAGCTCGTTTAAATATAATATTGAGGGAGAAAGCAACGGTATCCTTTCGCTCTACAATACCGGTTCTTTAGCATTCAGCGGGACGGCTCGCCGCGATACAAAGTTTAAGTTTGAGAGCAGCAGCTTGAAGGTAGACGGTCAAAGTTCCGGACCGGTTGATTTCTATGCAACAGCAGGTTTGGGAACTCAAGTTAACCGTGACACGAGTTTCACCAATTTCAATCCGCAATCGACTCAGGGTTCTGGTAGTTCGAGTAGTTCGGGCGCGTGCGGCGTTTGCAGTTCGAGTTTAGTTCCGGGCAGCACGTTGAATTTGGGCGGCACGGTTATAACAGTTGGTAACGCTGTTGTTGTGAATTCTTCTTCCCAGCAGCAATCCGGCTCTCAGGGTAGTTTTTCCGGTAGTGGTTCCTTCAGCGGCAGCTTCGGTGGCAGCTTCGGCAGCAGCGGTGGCGGCAGCGGTAGCGGTGGCAGCAGCGGCGGTTCGAGCGAATCTATCCGCTTCTTAGCTTATGCGGGTTCGGCGAATACGGATTTATTCGCGCTGTCGGGAAATTCGCGAGTGTCGCGAGTTCAATATCGGATTTTATCTTCTGGCAAGCGCAGCGATCGCGTGCGAGTCGTAAACCGAGGCAATCAACGCTACTATGTGGTAAATCGCGGTCGCGGTTTGGCACTGGGTCGCCGCGAGCAGGCTGGTTTCGCTCAGTTAGGCCCGAATTGCCGCATCTTCCCGGGTTTGGTCGGCTTGCGCCAATTGTCTGAGAATGAATTGGCGGCGGTCAATGCCAATAACACCGAGAGCGAGGACGAGGGTGATGATAACAGCACCTCGAACAACACGGGTACGAGCGGTGGTTCCTCAACCGGTGGTACGGGTACGAGTGGTGGTTCTTCAACCGGTGGTACGGGTACGAGTGGTGGTTCTTCAACCGGTGGCACGGGTACGAGTGGTGGTTCTTCAACCGGCGGCACTAGCGGTGGTTCCTCGACCGGCGGCACTAGCAGTGGTTCCTCGACCGGCGGCACTAGCAGTGGTTCCTCGACCGGTGTCAATACAATCGCGCCGACCGCTCCTGAAGGCAGCACCACCCCGACCGCTCCTGAAGGCAGCACCAGCCCAACCAACACTGAGCCTTCTAGCACGAGCGATACCAACTCATCGAGCAATACCAGTGGCTCGGAGGCGGTTGACGCTAATGCGGCTCCTTCAGATTCCGGAGCGAGTCAGTCAGAAACGGCTCAAGGGACAACGGAAACGCCCGCAGTAACCTCTGGGTTGACGACAACAAATCCTCAATAGAAAGCGGTAGGGACGTTCGTCCAACGTCCCTACTAACACCTGAAAACTTATCGTTCTCTACCCAGTTTTTCTAAAAACTGGGTTATTTGTATGAAGCGGATTAAGTGGGTTGCCCAAACTGACGTTGGTAAATTTCTTCTTCTTTACCCGCAACAATCTTGAGGTCAGAGCGTGGGTAGGCAACGCACAATAGCACGTATCCTTCGGCTTGTAGTTCTGGCGATACGCCCATTGCATCGCTTTGTTCGACTTTTCCTCCTTCGAGGACTTGGGCGGCGCAAGTTGTACAAACGCCTGCGGTGCAAGAACTCGGTAGTTCTATGCCTTGTTCGAGGGCAACATCAAGAATTTTGCGGTCTTCTGGAACTTGGAGGGTATGAGTGCTACCTTGATGATTAATTTCAACGGTATAGGTTTTGGACATGGTGTTCCCTCTGATTCATTAACATCAAGATAAATATATAGGGTTTAACGAATAATGGACAATGGATAATGGATTGTGAAACGACTTAAGGCTTGCCCCTGGAATCTGGAAAGGCGAGAGAGCGCTCTGTTTAAAGGATGTACCGGTTTACACATCGAGGCAATAGGGGAACATTTTACACGAGCCAGACGGAAGAGCCACAATCTTAATCGATAATTGACAGAAATTGGGATGAGTTATTAGGTGCAGAATTCATCATTCACCACTCAGCCTTCATAATTCATCATTTATAATTTATTCATGCCCCTTTGAGTTTTGATTAGTGTAGCGGATTAAAAAGTAGCTTGTAGATAGGGCTAAAACTGCGACAGAAAGCGCAATCAGATCGATTGCTTGCTTTTTTTCAAGATCGAAAATGATAATTTTTCGAGCGACGGCAATAAGCGAAGTAATAACAACAAGTTCGTATTGAACAGCGTGTTCTTTCAAATAAACAGCAATATTTGCTAAAATTTCTAGTGCGATCAAAACATTTAATAGTAAGCCAAATGCTTCAAATAAGCTATTTTTTGTGATTCCTTGAGGCTCATATAAAAGTTCGTAGAATAGGGTTTGAGCTAGAAATAAGCATAGATCGTACACCGCCAATAAGGTGATAACAATCATAACCAGCGATAGAAACTTTGCAATCAGAACTTCTACTCCTTCTAAAAGTTCGAGAAAGCGCTCGTCTTTTCCCGCTCTGGAGAGTTTTCGGAAGAGTCTTCGCAAAGAAAACATAGTGTCGCTACATGATATTAAATGCACCGATTTATCATCTCATAAAACGGGCGAGAAATGAATTATCGCTCATTCCTCGCCCATCTAACCAATCGAGTTGGATCTATATTTAGTTCAGAACGTAGTTAGAAGTCTTGTCTTGTAGTAAGACTTTAGTTTGCGATTCCCCAGCGTGCCGCAGTTGTTTTGACATCTGGAGATTAGCTAAAGTTATGGCAGTCCACTGACCTAACAGCGTCAGGAAAATAGTTGTTGCGGTAGCTTGTTCGGCGGCCCAGGTGGGGAAGGCAGATAACAACCAAAAACTGCGCGTTGGCTCGAGACGCAGGAAGAGCGAACAGATAAGGGGCAGGACGATCGCGCTACCGACAACTGCTGTTGCCCAAATACCCCGTTTTTGTGCTTTCATCATCAGCACTTTTTGGGCAATTGTGGCGTAAATTAGCACCATGCTAGCAGTGAGGAGAACCCCAAAAAGGGCGGGGAGGCGGAATTCTTTGAAGGGTAAGAGGAGAATACCCAAAAACAAGAGAATAGACATGAGGGCGAGGTTAAGCGCGATCGCGACTGTAGCCGGACTCTTTTCCCCCCAAACCAAATCCTTCAGCAAACTGCGTCGGTATTGCGGGTTTTGGTGGCGGTAGCGCGCCCAATCGTACAAAGTGGGACGTTGGGGACTTAAAGCTGCCATTAAACCCAGGCAAAGGACGAGAACGAAAATTAAGAGAACGCCGAAGTTATCGAACAGATGACGTTCGTATTCTCCCCATTCGCGTTGCTGTAGGGCAAATCCCATCGTTGCTACGATGAGACTGCCGGAAAGCCAATAGCTATTGCTTTTACTGAATACTGTGGCGTTGGGGTTAGGGTAGCGGCGTTGCAGCCCTTGCCACGCCCAATACGTCCAGAGGGCGAAATTAGCGAACATGAAGGAATAAGCGGTAGCGGCGCGATCGAAGATTCGCCAGTCAAACCACGTCAGTTGCGCAAAATTCTTAACATTGCCGTAACCGATTTTATCGAGAGAATGGGGAGCCGTACTCACCACGTAGTTTAAAGCGTTCGTGGGCGAAAAGGGCAGAACCCAATCGAGGGGGGTGTAAGAGGGCGAATTCCCCTGACTGAGGAAAAACAGGGTCATCGCCCAGAGGAAGCCTAAAACCAAACCGCTGCCCAACCACGCTTGAAAGCTGCCGAGTCCGGCGCTGACTAATCCGTAGAGAAGAGAGGCGCTATAGAAAAAGATGCAGGCGGCGGCGAGGATACCATAGAAGCCGAAAACGAGGGGCAAGGAAACTTTTGCTGCGATCGCGGCGTAGAAGTTCAGGGGCAACATCAGCCCGACAAAGACGTATAACAGGGCGGGTACGCCGAGAATTTTACCGGATAAAACGCTAAAAGTCGATCGCGGGCTGAGGCGAATAAAGCCAAAGGTTCCCCGGCGTTCTTCATTAGAAAGATCGGCGATTAATAAATAAACGCCGCCAACGAGGAGGGCAAAAATCGCAATAATACTCAAACCCGTAAAGAGATCGAGCCACCACAGTTGCCAATTGAGACTGTCCGGAAGAATAACTTTTGCGGCATCCCGAAGGCAGAAATTATTAGGGGGATTCGCTCCGCCTACATAACCTTTCCAATCTGGGGGAGGATTGCCAATGCAGAGTCGATGGGTTTCCTCATACAAAGCGGGCAACTGCGCTTGGTAGAACAAAAAGACAAGCAACTGACCGAGGAGAGAAATCCCAGCCGCAAGGCCGAGGTTTCTTGGCTTCAAGCGTCCTTTGAGTTCTCGAAACAATTGGGGATTCCATTCCCCAATACGGTCTAGTAGTGTTGAAACCATACTTTCATCTCCAATTATAAGAATATCGGGCTGACTCGAGACTCCTTCAGACCCACCCCCGATGCCTCTTGTGCGGCGAAAAGTTGTCCTGCTGTATTTAGTTGTAACGCGGGTAAGGTGAGACGAACAAGAATTTCTTGTTCTTAGCCCGGGCAGAGCCGAGCGCGAGATTGCGTAGAATCTCTTTTTAGATACAATGCGGCAAGGCTTTGTTCCCGATAATTGGGCGTTGACATCCTCCCCGACCTAAAGGCGCGGGAATTCCTAAACCTCACGATTCAGGTTTCTGCTTCATAGCACCAGCCTTCACAGATTTACTCTGTTCGGGTCTTACAGTCGCTCCACAGACTGACACGGCAAGCCCTGCCGCCAAAATATTTTTCGATGCGTTTAAGTCGCGGTCATGTTGAGTCCCACATTCAGGACATTCCCACTCCCTGACATTCAACGCCATCTTGTCCGCTATATGCCCACAGTTCCCACACCTTTTAGAGCTAGGGAAGTAGCGGTCAATCTTTACCAGTTCTCGACCGTACCACTGGCATTTATAGGTAAGCTGTCTGGTCAATTCCCCCCAAGAGGCATCGCTAATTGCATTAGCCAACTTGTGGTTTTTGACCAGATTTTTAATCGCTAAGTCCTCAACCACAATCGTTTGGTTTTCGCGTACCAGTTGAGTCGTCAGCTTGTGCAAGAAATCTGTCCTAGCATCGGTTATCTGGGCGTGGACTTTAGCCACCTTCAACCGCGCCTTCTCTCTATTGTTACTCCCCTTCTGCTTCCGGGACAGCGCCTTTTGGTAGCGCTTCAACTTCTTGTAAAGTCGTTTAAAGTGTTTGGGGTTAGCAATCTTGTCCCCATCACTGGTAGCAATCAAGCTCGTCACCCCAAAATCCAATCCGATTTGCTTATCGGTCTTGGGGAGTGGCTTGATAGTCGGGTCGTCTACCAACAAGGAGACGTACCAGCGACCGCTAGGGGTCAATTTGACGGTGATGGTAGACGGAGTGCAACCCGTAGGTATCTGCCTAGACCAGCGAATCGGCAAGGGAAGGGAGCATTTAGCTAAAAACACTTGTCCATCCTT
>NZ_JACJSM010000020.1 GCF_014698145.1 Oscillatoria sp. FACHB-1406
GAAGCACTAGCTCAAGCTTATGCTCAAGTGACTGAGCAGGATTTTCGTAACTGGTTTACACATTGCTGTTACTGTACCTCACTCACGTGAAAAACGCTATATCTCTGTGCCGCTTCGTGGGGTGCGCTTTTCGTTCCTGCTAACAATCCAACGTTTGGGCGAGTTCCCAAGGGGAAATATGGGAGCAGTATTCCTGCCAGCATTGATGCTGAATTTTGAGATAGGCGCTCTTAAACGATGTACCTAGCATTTCAGTAAGAATGGTATCGCCTTCAAACGCCCGTAAAGCGTCGAGCAAATTCCCCGGCAAACGACGGACTTTTTCCGGCGGCAGGGGGTCGGTATAGTTGTTATTATCGCAACGGCTGCCCGGTTCGCGTTGCTGGGCGATGCCATCGAGTCCCGCTGCAATCAGGGCGGCGGGGAGGAGGTAAGGGTTCGCTGCGCCGTCGGCGAGGCGAAATTCAAAGCGTCCCGAGTCGGGGATGCGGATGGTATGGGTGCGATTGTTCCCTGCGTAGCTGATACTGTTGGGCGACCACGTAGCCCCGGAAAGGGTAACAGCGGCGTTAATGCGCTTGTAAGAATTCACCGTCGGGTTAGTCAGCGCGCACATTGCCTCGGCGGAATGCAGTACGCCTGCGATGAATTGATAAGCGAGAGTGGATAGTCCTAATTCGCCTTCGGAGTCGTAAAAAAGGTTAACTTTACCTTCTTTATCCCAGACTGAGAGGTGAGTATGGCAGCCGTTACCCGTGAGGTGGGCGAAGGGTTTGGGCATGAAGGTGGCGCGCAACCCGTGCTTTTCGGCGATGGTTTTCACCATATATTTAAAGAAGGCGTGGCGGTCGGCGGTGACTAAGATATCGTCGTATATCCAGTTCATCTCGAACTGTCCGTTCGCGTCTTCGTGGTCGTTTTGGTAGGCTCCCCAACCGAGCGCGAGCATCCCATCGCAGATTTCCCGAATCACTTCGTAACGTCGCATCAGGGATTGTTGGTCGTAGCAGGGTTTGGGGGAGGAGTCACGCGGGTCAGAAATGTCGTTTCCCGCCGCATCGAGCAAGAAATATTCGCACTCTACGCCGGTTTTAATCCGATATCCTAACGCTTCGGCACGCGCGATCGCGCGCTTCAGTACCACGCGCGGTGCTTGTTCGAGGGGCCGTCCTTCAATCGTCTGCAAGTCGGCGGGAAGCCAAGCAACTTCGGGCTGCCAGGGGAGTTGAAATAAGCTGTTTGCGTCGGGTATGGCTAGTATATCGGGATAGGCTGGCGTTAAGTCCAACCAAGCCGCAAATCCGGCGAATCCCGCACCGTTAGCCGCCATAGTATCGATACTCGCTGCTGGGACGAGCTTGGCGCGCTGCACGCCTAATAAGTCGGTAAAAGAAATGAGAAAGTAACGAATTTGGCGATCGCGGGCAATTTCAGAAAGAGATTGAGTCATTTTATAATGAATAATGAATAGGGAATAATGCTGGCGATTTAAATTTCCGATCGCTCGCTATTGACAGATAACAACTCCCGCACTGCATCGCGAATAAACCGCTCGTCTTCCAGGTTTTGATACGGATTGCCCGCTCGATGCCCCCAAATCGATTCAATGGGGCGATAAATAGCATCGGGAATTGAAGCGGCTTCGGCTTGGCAATCTTCGGGGGTAAAATACAGGTCGGTGCGAGAGGGCATCACTAAGGTTTTGGCTCGAATCGAAGCTAATGCTTTCTGGAAATCGCCTCGATAGAGGGGATTATCGCTGATATCGCAGCGCAACCAAGTATCGAGCATGGCAATGAGGTTGTGGGGATCTCGTTTTCGATAGTTGGCTTCCCACGCTTGCGATAGATATTCGTCGAGGGTACGCTCGCCTTGTTGGTGGAGGTTGTGACGGTAGAAGGCTTGGGAAGCCGCCCAACTCGCATAAATGAGGGCAAAGGTGTGAAAACCGCGCTCTGGCGTGGCGGTGAAACGCTCGCCATTCCAGGCGGGGTCTGCGGTTAGTGCCGCTCGCAGGCTTTTCAGGAAAATTTGGTTGTGGACGGTGACGCGCGCCGTGCCGCAAATGGCTGCAATGCGATCGACGCGATCGCGATACAATGCCCCCCAATGATAAGCTTGTTGTGCGCCCATCGACCAGCCATAGACTAAAGCGAGGCGTTCGATACCGAAGCTTTCCCGAAGCAGTTTTTCCTGAGCGCGGACATTATCGAGGTGGGTGAAATAAAAGCCTTGCTGGGCTAAACCGCAGCCCTTACAGTTGCTCGGCGAACTCGATAGACCGTTGCCGAACAGATTGGGGATAATAATAAACCAACGGCTGGGGTCGAGGATGCGTTCTTTCCCGATAAGCCATTGCGTCTCGAAGTGTTGCGCGCCGTAGGAAGTGGGATAAAGGATGACGTTGCTGCGGTTGCGGTTTAATTCGCCGTAGGTTTGATAAACCAGTTTCGCTTCCTGTAGAACTACCCCGCATTGCAATTCAAAGTCTTTCCACACAAAGCATTTTGGCGTTTCGCTCATGCGGTTTCGCGCCCCAACTGCGTGACGATTTCGCCATTCGCTCGCAGATACCCTTTAGCTAGGTGAACCCAACGGTCTTTTAAACGTTCGTGGGCGGTGGGTAAAGCGTGGAAGGGAATTGAGGGATAAAGGTGATGCTCGGCGTGGAAGGGCATATTCCACATCAGAAAACGGAGGGGAAACGCGGTTAAAGTGGTGCGGGTATTGGTGAAAGGATTGTTGTCGGTAGAGCAGTTCGCGTGTTCGGCGAGCAAAATCGCGCGTAAAATCGGCTGTCCGACGGCGAGGGGCAGTAACCAGTAGAGGACAAAGGCCCAAGGATGACCTAATAGTAGCGAGAACGCGATCGCAGTTCCATAGACCAATAACTGAATCCGCGTCGAACGAATCGTCTCCCCTCGAGCGGAATCCGGAATGAAAGAGAATTCTTCCATCTGTCCGGTGGCGACGCGCCAATGTCCGCGAATTTTACCCAACCACCAAGGAATGCCGCTGATTTGCCAGATATATTCTCCTAGATTGGTCGGTTTGGGGTCGCTCAATTCCGGATCTTTCCCCGCAATTTGGGTGTAGCGATGATGCCACTTATGATAGCGGCGGAAGAAGGTACTGTTATAAAACGAGAGCAAGCCAGCCAACCAAGCGACAGCATCGTTGAGGCGGGGATTGGCAAAAGCAGTCCGGTGACAATTTTCATGCAGCGGGGCGAACATTGCAGCGAAACTGAAGCCATAGACAACAAGGGCGGGCAACGCCAACCCAAGATTTGTCTGTCGAAAAATCGACCACAGTAAACCGCTTGTCAACATGACCCCTAAGTGACCGCTGAGGTGCAAGAAGCCACGTAAATTCGACTTTAGGTTTAAACTTGCTAAATCCCCAACGCTCAGGCTTTCGCGCGGCTTTTCTGCTACTCGTTCCAACTGCTCCTCCATCTTCAAACTTGTTGCAATGAGTCGTACCAATTTTTCTAGTCTCAATGCACTTAATCTTAGCGATTGCGGGCAATACCCGCCCTACCGTCAGTCAGAAATAGAGTAGAAACTCAATGGAAATTGGTATTATATCGATTGTATTCAGTTGGCTCGGAGCCTATTGTAGCTAGCGTTACCGAACTCTGTAAGCTCCTTGAAGTTTTCAATCGAGCGATGAGATCGACTGTCGAGGACGAATTGACAATTATTCCACAGATGGAGCAGGATTAAATTTTAAAGGAATTTCAATTCTAAACTCCGTTCCGACTCCAGGAGTCGAAATACAGTGTAATTTTCCTTTATGTTTTTCGACAACAATTTGATGGCTGATTGCCAACCCTAAACCCGTTCCTTTGCCGATAGGTTTAGTCGTGAAAAAGGGATCGAAAATTCTCGCCGCCACCTCTTCAGGCATTCCTAAAGCATTATCGATAATTGAGATAATCACCTCACTCTCTCCAATACTTTCCGTGCGAATGGTAATCGTGCTGGGATTGGCAGCAACTTCTTCCATCGGCAGGGCGAGATCTCGCTCTTCAAGGGCATCAACGCCATTCGCAATCAAATTCATAAACACTTGATTTAACTGACTGGCATGACATTCCACTAAAGGCAAATTTCCATACTCTTTAACAATTTGAATGTTGGGGCGATCGGGCTTTGCCTTAAATCGATTATTTAAAATGACCAAAGTATTGTCGATGCCCTCGTGAATGTCCACGGGCTTCATATCCGACTCGTCAAGCCGCGAGAAATTGCGAAGCGAAGAAACTAACTTACTAATGCGTTCTGCTCCCAATTTCATGGAAGACATTAACTTGGGGAAGTCCTCGCGCAAAAAATCGAACTCAACTGCCTCTATTTTAGATTCTATCTCTATCGGAGGTGAGGGATAATATTGACTGTATAACTCAACTAAAGAAAGCAAATTGTTCGCATACTCCTGTGCGTACCGGAGATTTCCCCCAATAAAATTAATCGGATTATTGAGTTCGTGGGCGACTCCGGCTACGAGTTGTCCCAAACTTGACATTTTTTCGTTGTGAATCAGTTGAGTTTGAGTTTGTTTGAGTTCGCACAACGTTGATTTTAGCTCTTTCGCTTTTTCGCGTTGTCTGGCTTCCGATTGTCGAAGCGCCATATTTAATTCAGCAAGTTCGTCAGCTTGACGCAAAACAACGTTAATAATTGCTTTGCGCAACTCTAGGGCAGCATCAATTTCATACTGCTGCCAAGAGAGAGAAGTCAAGCGCACCGTTTCTTTCCACATTTCAAAAGATTTGCGCGGGCAAAGTCCCACTATTCCATCCGAGCCAACTTGAGTTTGAGGAGATGGATCTCCCGCCCAGCGAACGGTTTGAACGATCTCTGGGCGAAACCAAAGGAGATATTTTTTGGGCTGGGGCGAGATTGCAACGGCTAACATTCCGCTGGCTACATCTTTATAGGCTGCGATTGCGGGTTCCCAACGAGCCAGACAATCGGTGTAGAAAATATTTTGCTGAAATGATTTATCGCCTAAACGTTTGAGTAATTTCTGAACGATTTCTCGGGGAGGTGTTTGTCCGAGGAGGACAATTTCTCTACCCGAGTAAATAGCGGCTCCTCCTGCTGAGACGAGCTTGAGAAAGTCTTGCTTGTGTTCGATAAGAGCATCTTGAAATTTTTCCGCGTTCGACATGGCTTCCAGCAAGTTGGATTGAATGGAAGAAATTTCGAGGCGGTATTGATAGTCGCGATTTTCTTCTTTTGTTAAAAGTTCGCTAGAGACAATTTGACAGAGCAGTTCGCAAGCGGCTCGCACTTGGTAAGAAATATATTTAGAGGATATATAATGGCAAACTACTAATCCCCACAACTTCTTGTTTTTAAGAATTGAAATGCCGATGGAAGCGCGGACTCCCATGTTGCGGAGGTATTCGATATGGCAGGGGGAAACCCCTCTTAAGACGGAAAGACTGAGATCGAGAGGTTGATTGTGAGGAATAATATAAGCCGGTGAAGCTTCGATATCGCAGATGGAACGGAACAGGTTTTTTAACAATAGATTTCTCGAGGCTTCGGGAATATCTAAGGCGGGGTAGTTCAGTCCGAGAAATGGCTCTAAATCTTCTCTTTTATCTTCAGCAATGACTCGACCGTTACCGTCGGGGTCAAATTGATAAACCATTGCGCGATCGCACTCTGTAATCTGCCTTAATTCTTGCGCGGTAAAATCGCAAAGCTCCTGCACGCTTTCTGCTTTCCTGAATTTCGCCAGCGAACCGCGAACTAGGGGGTAAAAATCTAAATCTTTCGCTGTCTTGAAGTTTTGTTTGGGTTCGAGTTCTAAGATAATACAATCTTCCTGACACTGAACGAGTCCGTCAAACTCCAGTTTTTGCGTCTGATTCTGAATGCAGATCGGGACGTGATTTGCACCTCGAGCGATTCGTTCTGTATCCGTACAAGCTTCTAGAGCTTCGATGTCATTTGCTTCGAGTAATACCCTCAAGTTCTTCCCTAACAAAAAATAAGGATCGATGCCTAATAATTTCAAGGTATTGTCGCTAACCCGACAAATATTAAGGCTATCTTTTTCTAAAACGAATAGAATTCCGTGCGACTGAATATAATCGCGAATACAAGAAGAATCCTCATTTTCGCCAATCATTATTTTTGGAAAGGAGCGCTGTAGGGGCAGGGTAAAGCGAGGTTCTCGGAGCGGCGGGGTATTCATAGCAGAGATGACATTTTGCAGATTTTTTATCGGGAAAAATTGAGGACGGACGAGACGTTTTTTCCCTTGACCAAAGGGAGTCACTTTAGCGCTTACGAGCGTCATATGTTCGTACAGTTACTAATAAACGTTCGCGTTTCCCCTCTGAAGGAAGACCCACACACCAAATCGCAAAATCTACAATTGTCAGATTGAGAATCCGGTCTTGGTGCTGAAACAGCAGACCGAGCATTTAGAAACTGAGAATCTAGAAACTGGGTTAGTCTGCTGAGTACACCCATTACTTCTAATATACTGAGTCGGAGCGCATATCGCCATCACTACCTCTAATATTCGTAATATTTTTTTAATATTGTGGAGGCAGTAGCTCCGCGCCTCGGTTGCTTGCCTAAGAATTATTTCTGCGGATAAGGCTCGATCGCGTATCGAGGATGAAGCTAGAATTTCCCCGTCAAGGTACGATAAAGTTCTCTGGTAGCATTTAATTATCCAAGGTGCTTATCCAGCCTGGAGTGAGGAGAAGACTATGAGCTATAGAATGGATCGTCGCGCTTATACGGAGACTTTTGGTCCAACGGTTGGCGATCGCGTCCGCTTAGCCGATACTGAATTAATTATCGAAGTCGAGCGAGATTTCACCACTTACGGCGATGAAGTGAAATTTGGCGGCGGTAAAACGATTCGCGATGGGATGGGACAATCCCCCATTACCCGCGCCGATGGTGCTGTCGATCTCGTCATCACCAATGCTTTAATCCTCGACTGGTGGGGCATCGTCAAAGCCGATATCGGCATTAAAGACGGCAAGATTCAAAAAATCGGTAAAGCGGGCAATCCCTACATCCAAGATAACGTCGATATTATTATCGGCCCTGCTACCGAAGCGATCGCAGGGGAAGGTAAAATCCTGACAGCGGGCGGTATCGATTCTCACATCCACTTCATCTGCCCGCAACAAATCGAAGTTGCGATCGCATCCGGTATAACCACGATGATAGGCGGCGGCACGGGCCCCGCTACGGGAACCAACGCCACAACCTGCACGCCGGGAGCTTGGAATCTGTATCGAATGCTACAATCTGCGGATGCTTTTCCGATGAATCTCGGCTTTCTCGGTAAAGGCAACAGCAGCAAACCGGAAGGATTGCGCGAACAGGTCGAAGCCGGAGCGATGGGGCTAAAATTACATGAAGATTGGGGAACGACACCCGCCGCGATCGATACCTGCCTCAGCGTAGCCGACGAGTACGACGTGCAAGTCGCTATCCACACCGACACCCTCAACGAAGCCGGATTTGTCGAAGCAACGATCGCAGCCTTTAAAAATCGTACCATCCACACCTACCATACCGAAGGCGCAGGCGGCGGTCATGCCCCCGATATTATCAAAGTCTGCGGTCAAGCCAACGTTTTACCCTCCTCCACTAATCCCACTCGCCCTTACACCGCCAACACTCTCGAAGAACACCTCGATATGTTGATGGTGTGCCATCACCTCGATCGCGGCATTCCCGAAGACGTAGCCTTTGCCGAATCCCGCATTCGTCGCGAAACCATCGCCGCCGAAGATATTTTGCACGATTTAGGGGCATTTAGCATGATTTCTTCCGACTCCCAAGCAATGGGACGAGTCGGAGAAGTGGTGATTCGCACCTGGCAAACCGCCCATAAAATGAAAGTGCAATTCGGCCCTTTAGAAGGGGATAGCAGCCGCAACGACAACGCCCGCGCCAAACGCTACGTCGCCAAGTATACGATTAATCCCGCGATCGCCCACGGCATTGCCGATGTCGTCGGTTCCGTCGAAGAAGGCAAGCTTGCCGATTTATGCCTGTGGGAACCTGCTTTTTTCGGCGTGAAACCCGAGATTATCCTCAAAGGCGGTTTAATTGCTTGGGCGCAAATGGGCGATGCTAATGCAAGTATCCCAACCCCGCAACCCGTCCATATGCGCCCCATGTTCGGCAGTTTTGGCGGTGCGATGTCCGCAACTTCCCTCACCTTTATCTCCCAAGCTGCGTTAGATGCAGGGATTCCCGAACAACTTCACCTGCAAAAAACAGCCGTCGCCGTTAAAGGAACGCGCAACCTCACCAAACAAGATTTAAAACTAAATGATGCCCTACCGGAAATCGAAGTCGATCCCGAAACTTACGAAGTGCGCGCCGACGGGAAATTATTAACCTGCGAACCCGCTACGGTGTTGCCAATGGCGCAGCGTTACTTCTTATTTTGAGTAGGTTTACGAAAATTACTTTAACTTGAAGAGGGCGGGTTTTGACGGCTGAATTTCCCTCATAACAAGGGTTTTAGCTAAACCCGCCCCTACAAATCCGATCGCACTTTTGTCCATTATCAATTAATAAAATTTCCGTTATCCATTATCAATTATCAATTATCAATTATCAATTATTCAACATCCCGTTATCCATTGTCCATTGTCCATTATCAATTATTCAACGTACCTCGTCTGACTTGTTCTTTTTCTATTGCTTCAAACAAGGCGCGAAAATTGCCTTCGCCGAAGCCTCGGGCGCGATCGCGGCGTTCGATAAACTCAAAGAAAAATGTCGGTTCTGGGAAAATCGGTTGGGTAAAAATTTGCAGCAATAAGGGGGCTTTCTCGCGCTCGGCAACTTGAGGATCGATGAGAATTTGCGATCGCGCTAATGCCTCCCATTCCCGAACCGATAAATTTAGTTGCGGATGCTGTTGTTGCACGCGATCGTAATAACTCGGCGGCACTTCTAAAAACGATAAACCCGCCCTTTTCAGTTGACAAATTGATTCAATTATGCTTTTGGTTCGCAAAGCAATATGCTGCACCCCCGCACCGCCATTAAAATCGAGAAACTCCTGAATTTGAGAGCTTGCCGAAGTCGGTTCGTTGGCTGGAATTTGCACGCCGCTGGTTGGATGGACGAGAACTTGCGAAAGCAGCCCGGACTTCTGGGTTTGAATGGCAAACGTTTGCTGGCGCTCGAATCCTAAAGCACGTTCGTACCAACGCGCCGTCCGCTCTAATTCCCCAACCGCGACATTCAAGACGAGATGATCGATGCGATCGATCGCGGGGATGCGATCGCAGCAAGGACTCAACGCGATCGCCCAATCCTCCGGCAAAATTGGCGTAATTCCCCGCCGTTCCACCAATGTATGCCTTAGCGGAACCCGCCCGACAATCGTACTCCAGCGCATCGTCCCAGCCGTGAATTGCCGCGCTTGAATTGGCTCGAGGGTTCTCGTTTCCGGTACTGCAACAGCCCGCTCGAGCGCCGCATCCAAATCGGGAACGAGAAACGCCACCTCAGCCACTCCCGGCGGGTGCGATCGCAAATACGCCGCCACCGGACTCTCATCGCGCAGAGGAGAACAAAGTACAAACACAATCTCGCCACTCATCACGATTTCCGCGCGCGTCTGCCCGTCGCTGCCACCCCCCACTGCCTGAAACTGCATCGCCCGCGCGAACCAGTCGCGCCATTTTTCGGCATCATCCACATAAAAGCAAACGCGATCGATTTTCATACTTTACTAATTTCGACTGCTTCACACATCTTTACACGCCCTTGCAAAGTCGTGCTTGCCTCTTCCGACCGATCCTGCTTAGACTAATAAAGCTCCGTCCCAGTCGTTGCGAGCGACCAAACGCCGCAAAATCCCGACCCAAATCCCGGAAATTCGTGCAATTGACTCAATTATGGCGCAAGATATTCACCCACAAACCGCTTGGTCGAACTTATTGCAACAACTCCTCGATAGACAATCTCTCACGCAAGAACAAGCATCGCAACTGATGCAAGGATGGCTCGACGAACAAATTGCCCCCGTCCTTTCGGGTGCGATTCTCGCGGCACTCCAAGCCAAAGGCGTATCGGCAGAAGAACTGGCGGGGATGGCAAGCACCTTACAGGCGCAATCGCTCCAACAACTTCCCCTTCAACGCGATAAACCCGTTATCGATACCTGCGGCACGGGCGGCGATGGAGCTTCCACCTTTAACATTTCCACCGCCGTTGCCTTCGTCTGCGCGGCCGCAGGCGTTGCCGTCGCCAAACACGGCAACCGTTCCGCCTCCAGCAAAGTCGGTTCTGCCGATGTCTTAGAAGCCCTCGGCGTTCGTTTACAAGCCCACCCCGACAAAGTTCGCGCCGCCCTCGAGGAAGTCGGCATTACCTTTTTATTCGCTCCCGGCTGGCATCCTGCCTTAAAAGCTGTTGCCGAGCTTCGTAAAACCCTGAAAGTCCGTACTGTCTTCAATTTAATCGGCCCTTTAGTCAATCCTTTACGTCCCACCGGCCAAGTGATTGGCACTTTTGATAGCAAACTCGTCCCGATTCTCGCCGAAGCGCTAGAACTGCTGGGCATTCAAAAAGCAATTGTCCTGCACGGACGAGAAAAACTGGACGAAGCGGGGTTGGCTGACTTAACGGATATGGCGATCGTTTCCGACGGGAAAATGCGCTTAACCGTACTAAATCCTACTTCGCTCGGTTTGTCCTATGCCCCGACTAGCGCCTTAAAGGGCGGCGATGTAGAAGAAAATGCCGCAATTTTACGCAACGTACTGCAAGGAAAAGGGACGCAGCCGCAAGAAGATGCAGTGGTGTTGAATGCAGCTTTAGCACTGCAAGTTGGCGAAGTCGTACCTTTTGAAGATCGCGATCGGGGAATTGAGTTGGCGCGAGCGGTTATCAAGAGCGGTGCTGCTTGGTTGAAGTTGGAGGCGTTAATTAAGTTTTTGGAGAGTTAAGTAGGATGAGGTAAAAAAAGTGCGATCGGATTCATCGGGGCGGGTTTAGCTAAAACTCTTGCTATGAGCTACATTCAGCAGTCAAAACCCGCCCTCTTCAAGTTAAGGTTATTTCGTCAACCTACTTAGAGCAAACCGTAAATAAATAGATTAAAGAGTCTCTAGAGCCTAGGCACACAAATAAGCAGGTAAGGGTTCAAAAGCTTGACGCGCTTCTAGTTCGTTAAGAATGGTATGAGCGGTTTCTTTGCCGATGAGAGAACGCAACAGATTTAAGCGCGTGCCGGTGTGAATTTCAGTTTGGAGTTCTTCGATCAGTTGAATTTTTTGGCAGCGAGACAGCGGTCCTAAAACGCGGTTCACGGCAGCAACAACGCTCTGCGGTTCGGTTTGTACTCGGCGCAAGAAGTAAACGAGGGCTTCGACAATGACTTGTCGCGTTTCGGGAGTGAGAGGGTTTTGTTTGAAAAGGGTAATGCCGGTGGTGTGATGGCGCGATTCGTCTTGCAGGAAACCCGTCAAGATGTTGGCGAGTTCGGGATTTTGGCAATCGCTGGCAAGGGTGCGGTAGTGGCTGAGTACCCAGCCTTTGAGGACGACTTGGAGAATAAACAGGAGAACGGTTTTATCTTGATGCTCGATTAAGTCGGTTAGGAACCGCAGGAAGGGGTCATCGGTGACGGTAGTTTGATGAAGGGGTAAGAAGCGGAGGAGTTGGGTGAGGTGATAAGTTTCGTCAGCACTGAAGAGAGCGTAAAGCATTCGTTCGTCGGTGCTTTCGGAAAGTGCGACCATTTTTGCCATGTAGCTGATGCCTGCTTTTTCAATGAAGTAGGCTTCTTGGAGGAGGCTGAGGCTGGCGATTTGGAGGATGGCGTTTTGTTCTTGGGGAGTGGCTTGTTGGAAAAGTTGAGCGCGTTGGAGGTTAAAGTGTTTGGCGTTCCAATAGCAGGCGCTTTCTTCGGTGGGATGGGGGAGGGATAGGGGGCTGTGGGGATAGCGGGAGAGAGAAGCCGCAGCGATCGCACTATCTCGACTGCGGTTTTGAATAGTAGAGGATAGGACTCGTTGGAGTTTGTTGGATTCTGAGGCGTGGGGGATGTCAAAACTGGCCGTTTTATAAAGCTGACGCATGGATACTCCTCACAAACATTCTTTAACAAGGGAATTTAGGATCGAGGTGGCGATGTTCTAGGGATCTGCTTCGCGGCGCGTCGGGTAGAATGCGTTGAGACCCGTAATTTAAATTTGTGCATCTCGACCGCTGCGCGATCGCAACGGGAGCCTTACGATCCTCGCGAAATCGTCAACTCGACGGGCTAGCTCGGATTCTTTAGCTAGGAGCTAGATTTGAGTTTATGGTAGTTTTCTGTTACCCAACAATTAGTCGTCAGTGTGCCACTTCCGGAAGTCCACTACCCGCCCCGACATCGCACGCCATCCATCAAGCAAATAGGGCGGATTTGCGGTTCGCCCGCACGTAAAGAAAGGTTAAGTACGAGTTGCTTCTTCATTCAACTCTCGAAGCCGCTACTTAGATTTCTCGAACTTAATCTTGGGAACTATAAGAGCGCATTTCCAAGTCTGCGACTCCTACTGTGCGACGAAGAACTCAATATTCTTCAAGTCTTAAGGTGCTATAGATCCAGCAAGAGCTTTTTGAGAGTCTAGCTCGATATTTTTGAGGGTCAGTCCGCACGATCGCGGGGAACGCGAGCAAATTTTCCGGCTCGATTATTGGTTTTCCGGAGAAACGCCGTAAAATTGTAAGCAATAGTAACCGCTGGGCGATCGCTTTCACTTAACGATCTAGCTAGAACGATAGATTTTTGAGGTCTTGAAAACTATTATTCTTTAGAAAGACCGAAAGCTACGCTCCCCTCATATCGGACAAAAATGAACGCTAACTTATGCCAAAGGCGTTGCGTGCCAGGAAAAACTGTTTGTGCCGTAGCAATTTGACGGTCAAATTTTTGCTAGATCGCCAGAAAGATGATTGTCAGAGGGAATCAATGGTGGAGCTAACTAACCGGGACAGTATTTTAATTGTTGACGACAATCCCACAAACCGGAAAATTTTATTTAAGCTTTTAGATAAGTCTGACTTTCATATTGTCGAAGCTTGCGATGGCATGATGGCACTGGAGCTAGCCTTACAATATACGCCAGATATTATTTTGTTGGACGTAATGATGCCCGGTATGGATGGTTTTGAAACCTGCAACCGGCTCAAAGCTGCTAAAGCAACCCAAGATATTCCTATTATTTTCACAACTTCTCTATCCGATACCGATAGTAAAGTTAAAGGTTTGAGCTTGGGTGCGGTCGATTATATCACAAAACCTTTTCAAAAAGATGAGGTGATTAGCCGCATTCGCTTGCATTTAAAGTTGCGCTCTCTCAATAAAGATTTGCAGCAACAAAATGAATTATTGGTGCGAGAAATTACCGCACGTTTGGAAGCTGAATCGGAACTCCATCAACTCAATCAAGATCTCGAGGAACGAGTTAAACAACGCACGTTGGAACTGACGCGGGCGTTGCAAGAACTGCAAACGGCGCAGGAAGAGTTATTAACGCGCGAGCAGCAACTCGAGTACGATGCGCTGCACGATGCTCTAACCAACCTCCCAAACCGCACGGGGTTTATGAAGCACTTAGAACGAGCGATCGGGCTGTACGAGACGCAAGCCGCGCGGAATGGCTCGACTCCCTGCCTCAACGCTAGCAGGCTGGAATTGGCTGCTACCAACTCAACGCTGTTTGCATTGCTGTTCATCGATTTAGACCGCTTTAAAGTGGTCAATGATAGCCTGGGACATTTGGTGGGCGATGACTTACTCAAAGGAGTTGCAAGTCGCTTGCAAGCTTGTTTGCACGGAAACGGAACGATCGCGCGTTTCGGCGGCGATGAATTCATGATCTTGCTCGAAGACTTGCACTCGGAACGAGAAGCAATCGCGATGGCTCAACGCATCCAAGAGCAACTGCGACATCCCTTTATTGCCAACGGCTACGAACTCTTCACCGAAGCCAGCATTGGCATTACCTTAAGTACGATGGGATATCGCTCGGCGATTGACGCGCTGCGCGATGCTGACATGGCAATGTATCAGGCCAAACAGTCCGGGCGCGGCTGCTATCGTATCCTAACGCGGGATAGGAAAGAACAAGCGGTCGATCGGATGCACATTGAAAACGAGTTGCGATCGGCGTTGCAATTGCTCTACAACAACAAAATTGAAACGCGCCCACCTCATTCGGAGTTTTTCCTCGAATACCAGCCGATTATTTGCTTGCCGACCGGTCAACTCCGAGGCTTTGAAGCCTTAGTACGTTGGAATCATCCCAAACGCGGCCGCATCTCGCCAAGTCGATTTATACCCGTCGCCGAAGAAACCGGACTCATTAACCCGCTGGGATGGTGGCTGCTCGAGGAAGCCTGCCGTCAAATCGGAGTATGGCGACAGCAATTTCCCAAGCTTTCTCCCTTCGTCATGAATGTTAATGTCTCAGCGGTACAGCTAAAGCAAATCGATTTTATCGAGAAGGTGGATTCAATTCTCAAACATACTCATTGTCCGGGAACGTGGCTGAAATTAGAAATTACTGAAAGTTGTCTGCTGGAAACTTCCGATCGCGATGTCGAAATCCTCAAGCAGTTACAAAAAAAAGGGATTCGGCTGTGCATTGATGACTTTGGCACGGGGTATTCTTCCCTCAGCCGCCTGCACGAGTTTCCGATCGATACGCTCAAAATCGATCGCTCTTTTGTCAAACGTTTGGATCGCGAACGTTCGGAAGTCGTTTATACGATTATTAAGCTCGCCCACAGTTTGGGGATGGATGTCGTTGCTGAAGGTGTAGAAACCTTGGAACAATTAGAAAAGTTACGCTTATTTGGTTGCGAATTGGGGCAGGGCTTTTTGCTCTCAGAACCCTTAGTCGGTTCCGCCCTGATTCCTCTACTGGTTATCCAGGATGCCCGCTTTAAGGCTCGCTACCACAGCGAACCTTCGGGACAAAGCACTGGCTAAAGTTTTAGCGGCGATAAGCGCAGGCAAACCGCTCGATCCCGGCTAGGTCGGAGAAAATCTGCACGTTGTCATAGCTGCCGCGAGCTTCGAGCAGTGCGGTAACTTGTTGGGCTTGACCGGCCATCATTTCCACCAGCCACAGTCCGCCGGAACGCAGATAGTCGGGAGCCGCATCCACGAGAATTCGCAGGCAATCTAAGCCATCTGCGCCGCCATCCAGGGCGAGATGCGGTTCGTGGCGCGCGACTTCGGGTTGCAGGGAGGCGAGCGCCGTTGTAGGAATATAGGGGGGGTTGGAGACCATCCCACAAATTTGTCCTTTCAGGTGTTTGAGCGGCTCGAACCAGGCTCCCTGGTAAAATTTGATGTTTTTTTCAAAACCGCAATTTCGGGCATTCTCGCGAGCGATTTCAAGGGCTTGGGGACTGAGATCGACGGCGTGGATGGTGGCGGCAGGAAAACCCGAGGCTAAACCGATCGCGATCGCGCCGCTGCCCGTTCCCAAATCGACCCAATGTTGGGGCGGATCGAGACTGGTACTCCGAGAGGCGATCGCTAAATCGATCGCCAGTTCCGTTTCCGGACGCGGAATCAAAACATCAGGCGTAACCTTTAACTGTAAGTGTCTCCAAGTCGTCTTTCCGGCAAGATACTGCACCGGGACGCAATCTTGAAGGCGTTGTTGCCAGAGGCGAACGAGTTCGGGGAAGGGAATTTGTAGTTCGATGCGCGCTGCGGGACTAATCCCCAAGCGCAAGGCGAGGCGATCGAGAGTGCTAAAAGCGCCAATCAACCAATCGACTTCGTAGGGCGAAATTCCCGCCGCGATCGCTGCGACCTTTGCTTCTTCATACCACGCTCTCAGTTCCTCTCCCGATACTAGCAGCAAACTTGACACCCCATTAATTGAGACTTTCCTTCGAGTTTTCTCTCGCGCGAGCGATGGGCGCTGCATTACCTACTGTCCATCGCTCGCCCGGTAGTCTAACGTCGATTCTGGGGATTTTGTTGGTTCTGTTGATTTTGCTGTTGAGCTTGCTGTTGAATCGACCGAATAAACGCAATCGAATCCTGAGAAGGAACGAGAGTGATGCGACTGAGATTATTATCGTTACTCGTCTTCAGGGTTTCGATCAAGGCTTCTAACGCCACCACTTTAAACTGAATCTCAGAAGCGCGGTTAGGCTGTGCTTGTTTGAAGCGATCGACCATCTGTTGGAGTGCTTCCCGCTCGAAGAAAAAGGGAACAACAGTTTTACCGTTTTCTTCGAGCGTAATCGAGTCTTGACCTACGGTTGCATAAAATAACGGCACGCCAACAAACTCTTGCGTCATCGAGCGTGCATTTTGAAACTGCTGCTGGATGGGGACGTACTCGAATTGAATTTCGCGTTGGGAGCTAACGTCGCCATCGATATTATAAGCCTGCGCGAGCGGCAATACGGCAATTCTGGCACCGTTGGCAACTTGAGGATTGCTCTGTTGGAGCTTTTGCAAAAATTGTTGCGCGTCCTGCTGGCTGAGGAAGCGAGGCGCGATCTTTTGGTTTTGCTCCTTTTGATCGATAAAGAGAATCTTATTATCGTTGGAAACAATAAAGAAGACTGGGGTTGGGCCGAGGGCAGAACTCACCTGCTCGGCAGGAAGCGCTAAAACTGGGGCGATCGAACTGAAAACCGTTGCTAAAGCGATCCCTCCGATGGTGCCGATCGCGGCACTCCAAGACTTTAAGGCTTTAATCATTGCTTGTAAACTCAATAACAATACAAGAGGTTAAATCACTTTAACCTCCTAGGAAGCAAAACTAACGTCGCGGCGCATTTTGAGCGCCATTTTGAGCGCCATTTTGAGCGCCATTCTGAGGGCTATTTCCTCTCAGGCTTTCTAAAAATGCGGCTGATTCCCGCGAAGGGACGAGCAGAATATTTTTAAGGAATTCGTCATTGCCATTGTTCAGCGCTTGAATGATCCCTTCTAAAGGGACAACTTCAATTTTGACGTTCATATTTTGAACGCGCTCTTGCAGTTGCTCTTTATCAAAGAAGAAAGGAATCATCGGTTTGCCTTCAATCTCAACAGTGAGGAAGCCTTGTTGCTCGCCCGCTCCTCGCGCTACAAAGAGGGGAACGCCTCGAAATTCGCTGGCTTGGGGATTCTCCTGCTTGATAACTGCTAAAGCCTGGTCAACTTGTGCTTGGGCTGGCACGTAAGCGAAGCGAACATTATCATTCCCCGCTTGACCGGCTTTATGGTTGATTTGATAAATTTCGCCAAGAGAGACGGGGACAACTTGCACTTTGCTGCCAATTTCAGGGCTATCGCGTTTGAGTTCATCGATAAAAGCTAAAGCGTCTTTCTGGCTGATAAAAGCCCCTGCAAAAGAAGGCTTACCCGCTTCCGCTGCAACTAAAGGCGCGCCTTCGCTATCGGTGACGGTAAAGACGGGGATCGGCTGGAGTTGCGCGAAGACTTCCTGTTCGGTTAGCGCGAGCGCTGGGAGGCTGCCTCCGCAGAGACCACCGATTAAGGTACTACCGACTAGACCGAGCGTTGCGCTCCAACGTGCAATTGATTTTTTCATGCGTTGCTTACCTCGAACGAATTAGAAAGTAATCTTCCTGACAGATTAAGTTTTGTTAGGCTATCTTGCCAAAATCCTAACCGATGTTACTAGCTTTGGATAATTTTGTGTGACTGCGATCGCAGTGGCATAGTTCCACTCGTCGTTTAAGTTCTAATTTACGTTACTTCAGCCTTATTGTTCGCCGAGCCAGCGTTTTCTTTTAGCGTCTTACCTTAAAGGGCGCAGTTTCTGAGGTTAAGGATACCCAGCCAACCCCCAATACTTCTCCCCAAAATAGAAGTCCCCCTCGAGAAACTCGACGGGGTTTTGCAATCGTCCTGCGATATTTTTGTACTGACAAGCAGAGTCCAAAAGTTTAATATTTTTTCCTCAGACCTGCCTAAACTTTTCAGTAGTCCGGTTGTACACTTAGGGAATGAGTCACGCTTTGGTCGCAATGGGGGTTAAGGACAGCGTGAATCAAACAGTGGAAAACGGCTAAAAGCCTTGACCTGTGTCAATCGGAGCGGCGGGATTTGAACCCACGACCCCTACTACCCCAAAGTAGTGCGCTACCAAGCTGCGCTACGCCCCGACACGATTAACTAGAATAGCACGACTCCTCGAAATTTTTCAACCCTTTTAAA
The DNA here is from genome assembly GCF_014698145.1 of Oscillatoria sp. FACHB-1406. Classification (NCBI taxonomy): domain Bacteria; kingdom Bacillati; phylum Cyanobacteriota; class Cyanophyceae; order Oscillatoriales; family Oscillatoriaceae; genus Oscillatoria; species Oscillatoria sp. FACHB-1406. Next base: position 18,217 of record NZ_JACJSM010000020.1, read on the forward strand.
AAACAGTTAAGGTGCGGGCGGCTTCGAGTAAGGGCAAAATTGCGTGAGAATGCCAATTTCCTTCGCACTGACGGCTGCAACTGAGTAGCAAACGCACTTCATAAGCATGAGGATAGCCTTCGGCTTCTAACCAGAGCGAATTACTTTCTAATTGGCAAGCAATACGCTCCTCTTCCATGAGTTCGTTCGCTATCGAATCGATGGTTACTGCTAATCGTTCCAATAAGCGGCAAAAATCGCTCAGTTCGGCTTCGGTTAGCTCGAAAGCCCAGCCATCTCCTCCGACTAAGCCTTTATATACAGGAGCTTCTGGGTTCCATCCTAACCGCCACCCGGCTCCCTCTTTCATAACGCGCTGGTCAAGCATCAGCTGTTGAATCCGCGAGCGATATCCCAGGACACAATATTAACAGAAAAAAACATTTCTAGAACTCTCGGAGCGAGAGCCTAGAAATGTTTCTCACAGAATTCAAATGCAATTTTCAACTTTTAAATTTCAAATTGTGTGGGTGAGAACGGCTTAGCCTTGGTTAAAAGGTAATTGGGGTCTCGTGTTGGCGAACTAGCGAGTCTAATCATTGTCCCATTGCTCGGAGCCGATTAAGTCGCCGATGCGATCGCGCAATAAGAAATCGCACTGCTCGAGTTCGACTTCAACGCAAACCCACTCTCTAGCGGGAATATACTGACAAAGAACGTAGATGGGCTGCTGGCGATCGATGCTTCCGCGCTCGACCAAATGACGGGCTTCCTCGCGGATGAAATCGATCGTGTAGGATGCAGAAATGGTTGGTGATGCTGTGATAGAAGTCATAATGTTTCCCGTAAATCTAGAAATTTAGGCGTACACTACTGGTTAAGTTAAGCCATCGCTAGCTCGTTGCGTTCTCCCCTTCAGTATAAAGCGTTACAGATTTAACGGCTCGCTAAATAAGAATTATAAAAGTTTTAACTCCGAAAGACAATTCGTTCTGAGGTAATGAGGTGCGAGCGAGTCTATACTATCTTCCTTCACATTTTGGGTACAGAAGCGAGTACAGCGTCAGGAACTAGGTTAGACAAATGCGTCTCCAACGAACTTCTTAGCACGATCGCGCTCGCCCTCAAAAAGAATTTGACTGACGAGAGCTTGCGAATTCGGGGTTTGTCCGTAAGAGAAAATCCAAGGGAGATCGTGCGGAAGACAATTGCTAAACCACTCCCACACATAAGGACTACCGTATATCGCCAAGCCTCCAATTCTACCAGTTCTTAATAAATTTTTAAAGCAATCTCGGGCGTTCGGTAACAATCCAATGCTGCCGCGAAACGGATTTCCGCGACTAAACACTTGGATTATAGAACCGGAAGGCAATTCATTGAGGTTGAGCCATTGCTGCTCGATGAGTTGCAATTTGTAACCCAATCGGGTAGGAACGGCGATCGCGGCGGTATGGGAACCTAGAAAAGGGCAATTCAGGAGGTTATCGACGACGACGAGATTAACGGGAGTTTCGCCGCGAGCGAGCGGGGGGAGGGGAAAAACACCGCTGGATTTCAGGGATTCGCGCGCGATCGCCTCGGCAGTTTCCAACGCTTCGGGCGAACTCACTGCCACGGTTAATCCTTCCTCAGAGGGTGCGCTGCACGCCTTTTCCTTTGCTTTCCCAATGCGTTCTAGGGCGCTGTGAATTCGCTCGATTGGGATGCGCCCGCTTTCGACTGCCGCACAAACCGCTTCTACGGCTGCTTCTGGATCCTGCGGCATTAATAGTATATCTGCTCCTGCTTCTACTGCTAACACGCAAGTTTCTCGAAAGTCGGCAAAATTCGCTACACCGCCCATCACAAGCGCATCGGTGACGATTAACCCCTCAAAGCCCAACTCCTTGCGTAATTTTTCGGTTAAAATTGCGGGCGATAGTGTTGCTGGATACTTTTCATCCCAAGCCGATACGCGCAAATGAGCGCTCATGACGCTATCGACTCCGGCTGCGATCGCGGCTTGAAAGGGAGGAATTTCGACTTCTGCAAGGCGCTTGTTACCGTGGGCAATGGTGGGCAGTTCCAAGTGAGAATCGGTCGCCGTATCGCCGTGGCCGGGAAAATGCTTCGCTGTCGTTAAAACTGAGTACGGTTTTGCGCCTTCGATAAAAGCTGCTGCAAGGTGGCTAACAGCGATCGCCGTTTCCCCAAAAGCGCGGACGTTGATAACGGGATTGTCGGGATTATTATTAACATCGACGACGGGAGCAAGAACCCAATTCATTCCGATCGCTTGAGCTTCTTTTGCGGTAATTGCGCCCATCTTCCGCGCGAGTTCTAAGGCGCGATCGTGCGGTTGAATCGCGCTCAACGCCATCGGCGGCGGGAATTCTGTCGCTCCGGCAAAACGCTGTCCTACGCCTTCTTCAATATCGGCAGCAATCAGAAGTGGGATTTTTGCTAAAGATTGAAGTTGTTGAATGCGCAAGCTTAATTCCGCCGCACTGCCCCCTAATAGAATAACGCCGCCCACTTGCAATTCTGTTATCCAATTGTGCAATTTTTCATTGGGAGGTTCCCATTGCGGGTAGCGAATTTGCGAGTCGAACACCGTTCCGGATGCTCGCACCACAACCATTTGAGCGACTTGTTGTTTGAGGGAGAGAGTTTGAGCGTCAAGTTGTTTTAACATTTTTGGATGAATTATAAATTATGAATTATGAGTTATGAATTAAGAAAATAACCTTGTTGGGTTAAATGGTGCGTTACGCTTCGCTAACGCACCCTACTTCTACTTCTATGCAGCTTCACATCAATCTGGTATTAACTACCCACTCTTCACAGAAACGAAGAATCGGGCTGTGTCAGAAATTCGATTTCTTCTGGGGTACTTTCTCGCCCTAAAATTGAATTGCGGTGGGGAAAACGCCCGAAGCGATCGATAACGGCTTTGTGCCGATGAGCAAAGTCAATCGGGATTTTACTTTCGGGATCGCCTTCGAGTTGAGTAAAGAGTTGGATACAGCGTTCTTGGTCGGCTAAGTTTTCGCTATGCTCGAAGGGAAGGTAAATAAACCAGCGTTGGGCGGGGATTAAGTCGCGATCGAAACCGCGTTCTACGGCAGATTTAGCGACGGATAAAGCTTTAGCATCGGTAGCGAAAGCTTGGGGTTGGCTGCGAAATAAGTTGCGCGGGAATTGGTCGAGCAGGATAATAAGAGCTAAACAACTAAGGGGTTGGTTTTGCCAGTCGTCGAGTTCCCCGGCTGCGGCTTGTTGATAGGCGGGTGAAAGATGCTGTACTGCTGCGTCAAATTCATCGTTTTTTGAGAACCAAACTTGACGCATTTTTCCGTAGTCGCTGGCTTCGGGGCTACCGAACCAAAAGTCTAGAATTTCAGTTGGGTTAGATTTATTCACGTTTTTCAATCAATTTTGATTAGCGCTCTTTCGAGCAACAATTTTTACGGCTTATATTGATTTTTAAGCTGTAATAGAAAAAGAATAATTACAGTCCGAGAAGCTGAATTACCCCAAATCACGAATCACGAATTACGAATTACGAATTACGAATTACGAATTACAAACGCTGTCGCAAGATGAATTCCGCGATCGCGAGATCCACCGGCGTAGTGACTTTCAAATTTGTCTCCTCCCCTTCAACAATTTTCACCGGCAATTGGCACTTTTCAAATAAGGCTGCATCGTCAGTAACTTCCCATCCTAACTGCTTGCCCTTTTCGTGACAATCTTTGAGCAGAGGAACCTCGAATCCTTGGGGCGTTTGGGCTGCCCAGAGGTTGGCGCGATCGGGCGTATCTAAAATAAAGCCAGACTCATCGACGACTTTAATCGTATCTTTGACGGGGATGGCGGCAATTAAACCCTGACAGCTTAGCAAGGCTTCCGTGCAGCGATCGAATAAATCGGGGGTAGCCAAACAGCGCGCCCCATCGTGAATTAAAACGCGCTCTGCGCCCTCTGGAAGCCCCTGCAAGCCGTTGTAAACCGACTGTTGGCGCGTTTCGCCCCCCCGAATCAATTCCACCGGCTTCGTGAGGTTTAAATCGTTGAGGATAGCTTTAAAGTCGGGAAAATCTTCCGGTTGTCCCATAATACCAACCCAAGTCAAGCTTGTTGCTGCTTCTGCTGCTTGCAACGTCCAAGCTAAAAGCGGTTTGCCCAATAGGGTTAAGAGGAGTTTATTGCGATCGCTGCCCATGCGCCGCCCCATACCAGCAGCCGGAATTAATAAGTGCATTACAATCTCGAAGATGTTAACGAAAGATTCAGGTTAGTGCGGGAGAAGTTCCCCTACAATTGTAGGGGCAGTACGAGCCGAACCGGAGCGTATATCGGTTTTGTCAGTCCGAAGTCCGAGACAGGGCAGAGCGAAGAACGCCTGTCGTGTATGATGAGGGACGGATAAAATGACCCGATAAACCGGCCTTAACCGATTGAAATCCTATAAGTTGAGATGCGTATATTAGCTCTTGTTCCTGGTGGAATTGGCGATCAAATCCTGTTTTTCCCGACGCTGGAAACGCTGCAACAGAATTACCCAGACGCGACGATTGATGTTTTAGTCGAACCGCGATCGCGTTCTGCCTATCGGGTGTGTCCTACTGTTAGTGAGGTTCTGGTTTTTGATTATAAAGATCGTAATGGTTTAGCCGATTATCTCAATTTATTCGGAGTCTTGCGCGATCGCGAGTACGATTTAGCAGTAGCAGCGAGCGATCGCTGGACGATCGGTTCATTACTGTGGCTCAATGGCATCAGTACGCGCGTCGGCTACGGCGATGGCAATGCCAATACTTTCTTTACCCGTACCGTTCCCTGGAAAACCGAGCAGTACGTCGCGCAAATGTACCACGATTTAGCGGGCGGTTTGGGCATTAAAACGTCTTGTCCCCCGATTAAGATTGCGGTTCCCAAACCCGATATTGAATGGGCGGAAGCGACGCAACAGCGTTTGGGGTTAAAAGAGGGCGGTTATATTGTCCTGCACGATACCGACAATAAAAAGAGCGATCGCAACTACCCCGTTAAAAGTTGGCTGAAAATCGTTAAGGATATTCAAAACAAACAACCTAACGTCGCGATCGTTTTATTGCAAGATGTGGAAAATGCCGCGTTTGTCGCCGAAATGACGCACGCCAACCCCACTTTAAAAGTCGCTTCGCCTTCCGATGTCGGTAAAATGGCTGCGTTAATCGCCGGGGCAAACTTGTTGCTGTGTACCAGCGGCGGAACGTTGGATTTGGCCTTAGCGGTGGGAACTTATACGATTGCGCTTCTAAGTCCAGAGCAGGTGAAAAAACGCTTGCCCGCCGGTAACGATAATTGTATCGCCGTCCAAGCTCCCAGCGACGCGATCGCGGCTATTCCAGCCAATACTGTTCTCGAAAAGATTTGGCAGGGATAGATTTCGAGCGAATTTTCGCGCGCGATCGCTAATAATTTGATAAAAGGGATAAGGAAGTTCGTTAAAATGCTTCTTTATCCCTTTTATCATTAAAATAACTAAACATGGATATTCTCCAAATTCTTAAAGAAGACTATCAACGTTTTCCCTACGACCAAACTTACAGTCTCTATACTCCTGATGTGTACTTTAAAGACCCTCTCAATGAATTTAAAGGAGTCGAAAAATTCAAAAAAACCATCGGCTTTATGAGTACCTGGTTTAAAAATATTCAAATGGATTTACACGAAATCGAGCGCCAAGGAAATGTTATTTCTACTGAATGGACATTGCATTGGACAACCCCTTTACCCTGGCAACCTCGCATTGCAATTCCCGGACGTAGCGAACTGACTCTCAACGAAAACGAACAAATCATTTCTCATATTGACTATTGGCACTGTTCTCGTCTTGATGTCCTCAAACAGCATTTTTTCAAGACAGCAAAAAAGTAGGGTGAGTTAGTGAAACGTAACGCACCACGATCTTGACTGAATTAAATCGAAAGTCGCATACAAAGCGCGTAGCTTAATGTCCTAAAGCGGTGCGTTACGGCACAGCACAAAATTGGTTGATTTTTGTTGAAGTCTAGCTTGTGCCTAACGCACCCTACTCAATGCCTGAAACGATTCTCGTCTTGATGTCTTCAAACAGCATTGTTTTGAGAGTGCAAAAAAGTAGGGTGAGTTAGTGAAACGTAACGCACCACGATCTTGACTGAATTAAATCGAAAGTCGCGTACAAAGCGCGTAGCTTAATGTCCTAAAGCGGTGCGTTACGGCACGCCAAAAAATTGGTTGATTTTTGTTGAAATCTAGCTCGTGTCTAACGCACCCTACCCAGTATCTTAGTATTAAGTTCAGATTTACGCCTAATGTGCATTAGAAGCCGAAAATCCCATTTTACTGTTCTTTCTCCCCTCTCCCAGGGTTGGGAGCTACTGTGTACACACAAGTAGAAAATTGAGACCCCCAATCTGTATAAGCCTTGCTAGGCAAGGCTTTCACAATTCAGATTTGATTCTTAACAACTCAAGCTTATTGAGAAAGAGAAACGAGCCATCGGCTCTTGAGACATCGGAATGTTCCGAAACGGTTCCGCGATCGAGATGTGTGTACACAGTAGGGGTTGGGAGAGGGGCCGGGGGTGAGGGCAGTTAATGCTTTTGGATAATTCACATCAGACGTGATTTTTTTAATTCGAGGGCGGAGTTCCATCGCCGACGGGAAACCTTACCCGAACGCTTTGCGAGGCATCTGTATCGGCTGTTTGGCGAAATTGATTGACATATTCCGGTTGTTGAATCGGACTGTTGAAAATAATCTCGTAGCGCTCGTCAATACGGAACAAACTAGGGGGTGCGCTATTCTGTTGGAGATTATTTTCATCGGCTGAAACGGGTGCAGTACCGTTGAAAAAAGAAGTAGAATCGTCTTCTGCCGTGCGGTTTTCGATATTAACGAGCGATTCCCCGGAAAGGGTAACGCCATTACTCCGAGACGAGTTCGGATAGGTTGGGTAATATTGGGCAAGAACGGGTGAAGTCAGTCCAGCGACTAGACTGCTGAAGGCGAGGGCTAGAGGGATGCGACGTTGGATTAACATAGGTCTTAATGTTGCGGTGGTAACGCGAACGAGCATCTTTTGTTAATAAAATTGTGCCACGAGATATTGATGCGATCGCTCTATCCCCCGAGAAGTTTAACAAACTGTTATCGCTCGGCGGCTCTTTATTTAGATAGAGAGGAAAAATCCTGGGGCAAATCTTCTCAAACGATCGCTCGCCGTTAAACGATCCTTACTAGAATGACACTGACTTAAGACTGGTGGGCGCTGCCCACCCTACGAAATATCAATAACGACGTTGTATACAACGTCTCTACGGCGATTTTTCAACTCTTATTTCAGTGGCATTCATCCTTACTGTCCTAACATCTGCAAGCGGTACAATCCGGCATACAATCCCCCTTGGTCTAACAATTGTTCGTGGGTTCCGGATTCGACGAGTTCGCCGCGCTTGAGAACGAGGATGCGATCGACATTGCGAATGGTTGAGAGGCGATGGGCGATAATAATCGCGGTGCGGTTTTCAAGCAAGCGGTCTAAGGCATCTTGGACTAATGCTTCGGTGGCGACATCCAAACTGGCGGTGGCTTCGTCGAGGACGAGGATGTGCGGGTCGCGGATGGCAACGCGGGCGAAGGCGAGTAACTGTCGCTGACCGCCGGAAAGGTTGGTTCCGCGTTCGCGCAGTTCGGTATTGTACCCGTCGGGGAGACTGTCGATAAAGGCGACGGTATTGGTTCCTTTTGCCGCGCGTTCGACTTCCTCAAAGTCGTAGTTTTCGCCGAGGGTAATGTTGCGTTTGACATCGCCGACGAAGAGAAAGTTTTCTTGTAAAATTACGCCGATGTAGCGCCGCAGGTCGGCTTGGGGGATGTGGCGAATATCGACCCCATCGACGAGAATTCGACCTTGGGTGGGGTCGTAGAGGCGACAGAGAAGGCGGATAATCGAGCTTTTGCCCGCGCCGGTGGGCCCGACGAGGGCGACTTTTTCGCCGGGACGGAGGGTAAAGTTAAGGTCTTTGATAACGTATTCGTCATTTTTGTAGGCGAACCAAACGTTTTCAAAGCGAATTTCGCCGAGGGGAGATTGGGAGGTGGGGCGATTTTGGCGTTCGGGGTCGCGAATTTCGATGGGTTCGCGCATGAGTTCGTTGATGCGTTCGATCGCGGTAAATCCGGACTGAAGCATGGTAAACTTTTCAGCAAATTGGCGCAGGGGGTCGAAGAGACGTTGCGCGAAGAGGACAAAGGTGGAGAGTTCCCCCAAGGTGAGGGTATTCCCGAGAACGAATTGACCTCCCAGCCAGAGTACGCCCGCGATCGCAACTAAGGCAATCCATTCTAAAGTAGCGGAGACTGCCGAATCGTGGAAAATCGTTTTATCGACTTCTTGAATGTAGCGTTGATTGACCGCCCGAAACATTTCGGCGTTAAAACGTTCGCGCCGAAAGAGTTGCACGATGTTGATTCCGGCGACGTTTTCGGCTAGCTGCGAGTTGAGTTTGGAGAGTTCTTCGCGGGATTTATAGTTGGCTTTGCGATATTCGTGTTGGAAGTAAATAATCAGTCCCGTCACGGGAATGAGCATTAAAAGCAGCATCAACGCCAACTTCCATTGCAGCATGAAAATGGTGACGAGGATGACGAGGATGTAAACAATATCGCTGACAATGCCAATCGCGCCGGTGGAAAAGACATCGCCGAGGGCTTCAACATCGCTGGTAAGGCGCGTTACTAAGCGTCCGACGGGGGTGCGATCGAAAAATCGCACGGCGAGGGAGGTAACATGGGTGAAGAGATCTTGGCGCAAACCGGCGGTGATTTCTTGCCCGACTTGTTGGACGAGATAGCCTTGGACGGCGGTGCAAATTAGCCGCACGATGATAGTCGCAAGCAGAATCCCGATCAGAATGTTAACGCTTTCTGTCGTAGCGCGACCTTGTAAAAATTCCCAGGTGGGTTCTTGCCGAAATACGGAGATTGCCTGTCCGATAATAACAGGTTGGATGGCTCCGGAGAAGGCAAGAGGAAAGAGTAACGCGATCGACCAAAAGAGAATCGTACTATTGCGACGAGCGTAAGGCAGTAAGGAGAGAAAAAGTCGCCAGTCGCTTTCGGAAGATTGAGGAGTTTGAGGAGAAGCAGTCACTTTGTTAATTGATAATGGATAATTGACAATGGATAATGGCTGGAAGATGAGTCGTAAATTTCCTATTTTTAGAGGGAAACTCTTTGTTAATTGATAATGGCTTGAAGATGGGCGATCGATCTCCTTTCAAGTTCGTATATACTATCCAGATTGATTCATCCATTTTAAAACTGCTATAAGTAGGAGGAGGCAACAAAAGTGCGATCGGATTCGTAGAGGCGGGTTTAGCTAAAACTCTTGCTATGAGGTAAATTCAGCAGTCAAAACCCGCCCTCTTCAAGTTAAGGTTATTTTCATCAACCTACTTAGCATTTTTCGTTGTCGTGAGGTATACCGTGCGGGCGAATGCCATTCGCCCCTACCCATCTAATTGCGATTTTTGTACCCGATCCATTTGAACAACGCTATATCTAATTCATTATCAATTATCCATTATCAATTGCTTTTCTATCCACTGAATCACTTGCTTGCCCAAGCGGGTATCGTCGAGACGATCGATTTCTCGAATTCCGGTGGGACTGGTGACGTTAACTTCGGTTAAGTAACCGCCGATAACGTCTAATCCGACAAAATATAAACCGTCTTCTTTTAATTTTGGTGCAACGGCAGCGCAAATTTCTCGTTCGCGATCGCTAATTTCTGTCTTCGCAACCCGTCCGCCAACGGCCATATTACCTCTAAATTCTTTCCCGGTGGGAATGCGATTGACCGCGCCGATGGGTTCTCCCTCCACAACAATAATTCGTTTGTCGCCATCGGCAGCGGCGGGTAAATATTGCTGCACCATCACGGGTTCTCTGCCCCATTTGGTGCTAATTTCAATCAAGGAATTAAAGTTGCGATCGCCCTCTTGCAAAAACAAAATGCCTTCCCCCGCTTTGCCGCCCAAAGGCTTGAGAACGGCTGCCCCTTTCTCTTCAAGAAATTGTTGAATAATTACTTTCTCCGAACTGACAATCGTTTCGGGAATGACAGTGGGAAAATTGAGGGCGTAGAGCTTTTCGTTTGCTGCTTGTAATCCGCGCGGCGAATTCAAGACTAACGTTTTCTTGGGGTCAATTAAATCGAGGGTTTGCGTGATATACAGGTAGGGAATAGTAACGGGCGGATCGAGACGCATCAAGATTGCATCCATTGCTTCTAAGGACTGCCAATTTCCCGGCGATACCCGATACCAAGGATCTGCCGCAATCCAACGTCCCTCAACTAATTCAACGGGCGTGAGTTGCACGGGTTGCAAAAATGCCTGCGCTTTCCCCTTGACAATACTCAACTGATGTGCGTATACCGCATAAATTTCATGCCCCAGAATTTGGGCAGCTTCCATCATAGCAACGGTACTATCGTGACCGGGATCGAGTTTATCGATGGGGTCAATAATAAATGCAATTTTCACGCGACTCTCTGAAATTAACCTCAAATTGGATTGTAACGCGCGCCGAGCGATCGCGTCGAGTTGGAGTGGGACGAAATATTAGAAAAACTTTCAGCAAGCCCTATTTATAACATCTTCATAATTTCAACTTCCACGATCGGGTTCCTCGCTTAGCTTATCAATATAAGTGATTACAGCTTTGGCCATTAAACTTTTTTCAAAGGCAGCTTTAGCAACTTCAACAACAGTCGCTTTTGTGGCTTGAAAATGACGTTCTTTATTCAAAAGTTGACGTTTAATAATGCTCATCTGTTCGCGAAGAATTTCCCATCTAGTTTGATCGCTATCTCTTACGGCTACAACTTCAGCATTAAAAATTTCCTCTGCTTCAACTTCATTTTGTACATTAGGATATTTAGCTTCTACTTCAGCAACGAACTTATTAAGCTCTTCTATTTCATCTTTACCTAAATAATTGTTGATAGTTCCAATATTATCACCATGATGAGGAGCAAAATAGGTGCTTCCATTAAAATTTCCACCAGAAATATTGATATCGGGTATTTGTTCTGACATAAATGTTACCTTTGGGGTGTGTATATGTACGGGAACTCGGGCTGGTAATGCAAAAGAACCAAAGTTTTCCGTTTCTAAATCGGATGTTTTCTCTTCTAAGGAACCAAAATCATTTCTAAGATAAAAAGATAAGTCATTTTCGTCTTCTGTCTTAATTATATCTTCATAAAACTTTTTTACATTATTTGGATATAAAGCTACACATTCCTGGTTTCTTACTAAGTAACAAGCCAAAAAGTATTCTTGAAATATCTTGAAAGTGAAAGTTATTTTTTGTTTGGTCGCTCGATATTTATCTCTTGTCAACGTAACATTGGAAGTTAGGGCAGAATTGAGAAGTAAGTCAATCGCCTTTACTTGACCAGTACCGAACGTTTTTGCCACAGCCTCTTGTATTTCTCGATAGTCAGTAAAGTCATTGATTTTGAAAGTTCCGTTTTCACAAGCCATAGTCATACTTTTTGACACAAGCTCCATTAGATAAAGTAGCTTGTCGACTAGGATAAGAATTTCATTGTTAGGAACTTTCTTGTTAACAGGAAATGACCTATTTTCTTTTTTGATATCCCTAAATATCTTTCGTCGAATCCATTGATATATTAAAATTGGTCTATTAACTTTATGGATGTCTCGTTCCACCACGTCCGACAGTATAAACTGTAGAAAAAGTGGATTTAGAGGCAAATCCCCATAGAATTCTTTATATGAATTGTCTAAGAAAAGATTTCTGAACTTATGCAGTCGTTTAAGACCTTGCTTGCTTAACAAACATTTATTTCCAGAATCTACAAAAATTTTGTCAAGTAGTTGTAAAATATGAGTTTCTGACCAGACTGGCAATTTTATGGCTCTTGCCTTTCTCCTCACTTTACTCCCCCCTCTGCTATTATTGACTTCTACTAATGAGCCTAATTCACTATACAAACTCTCTTCAAAGTGTGCTGTTCTTGTAACTAAGATAATGGGGCAGTGAATATCAACAAGTGTTTCACTTAAACGCTTTAATCCTTCGCTACTTGGATCCGAATAAAATCTATTTTCATCTAACCCATCGAATATAAGAATGTGTTCATTTGAATGCTCAAATGTTTTAGCCAAGGTTGCTCCCGATAGCGAATAAAGTAATTCTCGATCTTTTTCATCCTCAAACAATTCTAAAAGATTTAATGCTCTCATAATATGTTCTAAGAAAAGATTTGTTCCCTTTCGACGCAGTGAGTAAAAATCTAGAATATCGCAATTAACAAAAAATACAACCTTGTTTTTCTCAATTGAAGTATGTAAAGACGTAGTTGTTTTTCCTGCACCAGCTTCACCATGTATCAAAGTCCATCTAATGTCTTTTCGTTCGGAGACGATTAGTTCTGCGATATTATCTTTTAGACTAGATGTTAATAGACTAATGTTTGGCAGCGGTTCATACTCCTTAAAAGATATCTCGAATTCTTCAACAGGTACATTGGGTACATAGTATTTACCAAATTCAAGCTTTTCTTCAATATCTACTCTGTATCGCTCAGAATAATCTTTAAGTAGTTTTTTTAATATCCTCCTAAACTCTCCTTCTGCTTTTTGAAGTAATTATTGACGCTGAATCAAATGAAATTCTATTGTATCATGCTCAGTTTTTAAACACTCTTTGTAGTTCTCTATCTCTTTTAAAAATTGTAAAAACTTTCCATATCCCTTTTTGCCATGTTGATGATTGTGAATCACCCAATATTTGTTACATTTAATTCCTTGGCTAAGAAATGCTTGTGTAGAACTAATAATTTCCGAGGCGTGATTTCGCTCCAAGATAACACTGACATCAAAAACGTGGCACTGCACAGCCCAGTCAATGCTAGATTTATCAGACCACACGACGAAATCAATGCCTGAAATGTCCAGACATTCTTGAAACGAGCGATCGAGTATTCGTAACAGTGAGAGCGCTTTTTCTTTGAAATTGCTTTCACCTCCGTTCGACATTTCATCTGAGAGCTTGTCCCATGCGGTTGTACCTGCCATAAAGTCTGAGTCGCTTTGTATAGCGCTACACAAATTTGAGTGACAGCACTGAAATGTCTGTCCTCGCGAGTTATGAGTGCGAAAAATATTCTAATGTCAAGAGATAGTCCTGTAATCCTTTCCTATCACTTTCCAATATTCTAACGGAATTCCTTCATCACAGCCAAAAGTCTCTAACGATATAATCAGGGTTCTATGTCTATTTTTCGCAGTCTGAGGAAAGACAAGTATAGTAAATGCGTTAGCTTAAATTGCGATCGTCAATTAAAATTCCCAATTCATCCTTACTATATTTCCTGATACAGAGGAAGCGCGATCGCGAATTCCGTTCCTTGTCCCAATTGCGAGGTACAATCTAACGTTCCCCCGTGTTTTTCTACAACAATTTGACGAGAAATCGATAACCCCAATCCCGTTCCCTTACCGACCGGTTTAGTCGTAAATAAATGATCGAAAATGCGCTTTTGAACGTCTGCTGGCATTCCGCCGCCGTTATCGCGGATGGAAACCCGGACTTGCTCGGTATCGGTTAAAAAAGTGGTTCGCAGCGAGATTGAAGGAACCCAAGCGGGTAGGGTTTCGCCCTCGATCGCATGATGCTTGCAAGCTTCTTCCAGTGCGTCGATCGCGTTCGCTAAAATATTCATAAACACCTGATTGAGTTGCCCCGGATACCCTTCAACTTCCGGCAAATCTCCATATTGTTTGACGACTTCGATCGCGGGACGCGCGCCATTCGCCTTAAGCCGATGCTTGAGAATCAATAAGGTACTATCAATCCCGGCGTGTAAATCGAAGCAAACGGGCTTATCGGTATCCGCTCGCGAAAAAATTCGCAAACTTTCGCTGATATTGCGAATTCGTTCGGTTCCATCCCGCATCGATCCCAATAATTTGGGGAAATCTTCTTGCAAGTAATCTAACTCGATCGCCTCAATTTCTTCGGCAATTTCTTCAACCGGTTCGGGGTAATGTTCCTGATATAAATTCAGCAGCCCCGATAGGTCGTTCACATAATCGAGGGCAAGATGGAGATTGCCTTCAATAAACCCCAGCGGATTGTTAATTTCGTGAGCGACCCCCGATACCAAATTCCCCAGCGCTGACATTTTTTCGCCCTGCACGAGTTGCAATTGCGCCGTTTGTAATTCTTCGAGAGAAGATTGCAAATTCTGGTAAAGGCGGGCATTTTCTAGGGAAATTGCGGCTTGAGCGCACAGCAGGTTCAAAACTTCAACGCGATCGCTCGTAAACGCCCCTGCCATCACTTTATTTTCTAAATACAGCAGCCCTAATAGTTTGCCGCGATCGAGCAGTGGCGCGCAAAGCAAGCTTTTCGGCTGTTGCTCGTTAATGTAAGGATCCCCTGCCCAAGTCGGATCCGCGCTCGCATCATCAATGGCGAGAGTCTTTAAGGTGCGCTTAACGTAGCGGACTAAAGAAACGGGCAGTTCTGTCGCGGTTTCCAAAGGAATCGAGGCGCGGACGGTTTCCGTTTCTCGCACTGAGGCGATCGCGGCGATCGACCATAACCCCCCTTCGGGTAAAATCAAGGCGGCGCGCTCGGCTCCGGCACTTTCCAGAACGACGCGCATAAGGGTTGAAAGCAAGCGATCGAGTTGAATTTCGCTCGAGAGGGCTTGATAAACTTTGGTAATTGCCCCCAAATCGAGGGCTTGGGAGATATTCGCCCCCGTTCCCGCTTGCAAGGTACTGTGAATGGAAACGGCGAGATTTAACCCTTCTAAAGGGACGTTGCGGGAATCGTTGAATTCAGAGGCAATCAGGTTGGGATAGCGCGCTACGAGGTCGTCAACTTTGGCTTTTGCTCCCCAGCGCGCGTAACTGTAGTAAGCTTCGAGCAGGTAGGGATGGGCGAAGTGGGGTTTGCCCCACTCGAGGTAGAATTGGGCGGCGAGTTCGTTGGCGATCGCGCTTTCTTGGGGATAGTCGTATTCTTTAGCAGCTTTGATGGCGCGATCGTAGGCTTCTAGGGCGGCTAAACGATCGCCCAGGACGCGATCGCGCTCGGCGCAAAGGAGATAAAATTTGGTGGCAAAGTTGGCGGGTGCGTGCTGCATCCAGCGCTCCATTTTTGCGATCGCCTCTGCAACTTCTGCCATTGTCTCTTCCTGCACGCCGCCCGCTCGCATTTGCGCTAACCCGATTAAGCCTTGGTAGAACAAAAAGATCGGATAGGAAATCGAAGAAGTCACGCCAGCAATATAAGCCTCTGCTGCTTTGGCTTCCTCAGCGGCGCGATCGCAATCCCCAAACAAATACTCGAGAATTGCTCGATTCAAGTAGCAATAAAACAGTCCCGTCAAGTCGTTTTCGCGCCGGAACGCTGCTAGCAAAGCTTCCTCGTCGCTCGTTGGGAACGTTTCGCCCGTTAGCCGCGCCACTGCCGAGCGGAAGGGCGCAATATGAGTCAATGCTGTCGCTAGATGCAGGTGTTCTAATGCTTCGCACAACAAGGTCAAATCCCGCGCCAGTTCGTCCAGGCTCTTACCGGCGTAATAAGAATGGTAGCAGTAGCTTGCGGCGCAATAGCCCGCCGTTTCTGTGTTGCCGGTTTCCAGTGCGTCGGCGTAAGCAGCGCGCAAGGAAGGCAGCGTCGATCGCAGCGCCTCTTTCCACGGCAGAATATAAACATTCACAACTAACAGCGTCCGTGCTTGAAATTCGTGCAGGCTGTACTTTTCGAGCAGATTGAGGGCAAGTTTGCCGAAGCCGTACCCCGTCTCGAAGTCGCCGCACTGCCCGCACAGGCTAAGCCCGTAGGAACTGTAGGCATAGGCGGAGGTGGGCGTATTGCCGTACTCTAGGGACAGGGCAATCTGCTGGCTGACAATCAGCGGGTAGAGTTGGGGCGCGGCCATGTAAGCGGCGGGAGTAATCCGCGAGAGAATTTTCATAGCAGCGCGGGCGGTTGCATCTTGCATGGGCGGCAATTCCAGCAAGGTTTCGATGGAGCGTCCGGAGAGTCGCGCCGCGATCGCTTCGAGTTCTTTGCGAACGCGGGTGGGGGTGGGATTGTGGGGGAGCGGAAATCCTAGCAGTTCGAGGGCTTTAAGTCCGGTTTCGAGGGCTTCGAGGAGTTGATTTTGGGCGGCGTAGGCTTGAATTTTAATGTCGTAAATTCTGACTGTATCGTTGCGATCTTTGGCGCGTTGGAGCGCAATTCGAGAGAGGGCTTCCATTCCTTCAAAATCGCCGCTGGAATAGGCAGCTTCTGCGGCTTCTTTGTGGAGGGCAAAGGCAAGATCGTACTGGTTATCCCAGCAGTCGGGTTCGAGCAATTCTAGCCCGATTTGGAGGTATTCGGCAGCGGCGGCGTAAGCGGTGGCATTCTTGGCTTTGCGTCCGGCGATGAGGTTGAGTTGGGCGAGTTGTTCGCGTTCGGCGCGCTCGCGCAGGGAACGCTTGCTGCGGGAACCGATCGCGGCGCGTCCGAGGTTGAGGGGTTTGACGATCGCGAAAATTTTCTCTTCGCGCTGACTTTCGGGAATGGCGTGCAGCAGCCTTTGTCCGATTTGGCGGTGGGTTGCGGCTTTGGAGGCTTCGGGGATGAGGCGGTAGGCGGCTTGTTGGACGCGATCGTGTAGGAAGCGGTAGGCGACTGAGGGCAGGGCGTTTGTTTCTGAGGGCAGGTCTTGAAAGAAGGTGTAACAGGAGCGAGCGGGGACGATGGGGCCTTGGCGAATGGCGATTTCTAGCTGTGAAGCGGTGGTGGCGAGAGATTGTTCGCTAAACAGGGCGAGATCGGCTAGCTCGAAGCGGTTGCCGGAGCAGGCGGCGAGTTTGAGGAGTTCTTGGGTTTCTGTGGGGAATTTTCGCAGTTCCTGCGTCATGAATTCGACGATATCGTCGGTGACGGCGAGGGAGCGCAAGGCGGCGATATCGCACTGCCAGCCGCCGCGATCGCGCTCGAAGCTGATAATGCCTTCGTCGTGGAGGGTTTTGAGGAACTGACGCGCGAAAAAGGGGTTGCCCTGGGTTTTGTTGAGGACGGCATCGGCTACGGGAGCGGCGCGATCTAAACTGCAACTGAGGGTATCGGCAACGAGGTTTTCTAGGGAGGCGCGTTCGAGGGGAGCGAGTTCGATGCGGCGGATGTTGGCGCGGGTGCGACCGATTTCATCGAGCGTGAGCATGAGGGGATGGGCGGCGCTGACTTCGTTATTGCGGTACGCGCCAATCAGGAGGAGATGGCGATCGCTGCTTTCCTCCATTAGCAGTTGAATGAGTTTTAAGGAGCCAGTATCGGCCCATTGCAAGTCGTCTAGGAAGAGGACGAGGGGATGTTCGATGCGGGCAAATACGCCGATGAATTTTTCAAAAAGCAGGTTGAAACGGGCTTTGGCAGCGGCGGGCGAGAGTTCGGCAATGGAGGGCTGCATCCCGATCGTGCGTTCGAGTTCGGGGATGACTTCCACGAGCGCTTGTGCGTCCCGTCCGAGGGCGTTTAAGAGTTCTGTTTTCCAGCGTTGCAGGCGCTCGCTGCTTTCGCCGAGGAGTTGTTCGAGCAAGTCGCGAAAGGCTTGCACGAAGGCACTGAACGGGATGTTGCGGCTGAGGGGATCGAATTTTCCTTTGATGAAGTAGCCTTGTTGCCGCGCGATCGGTTTGCGGACTTCTTCGATCGCGGCGGTTTTGCCAATCCCAGAAGCGCCCGTGACTAAGAGCAGTTCGCTTTGAGTTTGGGGGGGTTGCGAGCGCGTCTCTAGGCGGCTTTCCAACGGCAAAGCAAAGCGATGGGACGTATCGGCGCGATCGCGGACTGGTTCGAGCGCGAGGGACTTGACAGAAATTGAGTTTTGTGCATTAAGCCTTAATTCGCCAAAATTGCTGCCGAGAAGGGTTTGTTGGGCAGGCATCAAGTTGAAGCCTTTGCTATGGGTGGGGGGCGCGTAGAGCAAGTCGAACTCGCCGTTCAGGTGCGGCAGGACGGCGCTGAAATCTGGTTCTACTGTCGTGCTGACTCCGGCGACGCGATCGAAAGCGCTCAGCAACTGAGAGAGTGCTAACTCGCGTCCGTAGAGTTTGTCCGGGATGAGGAAGCGATCGGAAATATCGTAGCGTCCTAACTCGAAGCGATCGATTTGCTCGGAACCTTCCCACTGTTCCCGGCACAGTTCTAAATCTCGCTGGAGTCCGAGGGCGCTTTGGTAGCGATCTTCAGCATTTTTTGCCATCAGTTTCATGGCAATATCGGACAGGGCGACGGGTATCCCCGCATCGAGGACGCAGGGGGCTACGGGTTGTTTGGCCATGTGAGCGTGTACCAATTCCATCGGCTCGGTACTCTCAAACGGTAGCGCGCCGACGAGCAGTTCGTAGCAGGTTACGCCAAAGGAGTAGAAATCCGTGCGGTAGTCGATTCCTCGATTCATTCGCCCCGTCTGTTCTGGGGATAGGTACGGGAGCGTTCCCTCCATGAGATTGGGCGTGAGGAGAACGGGTTGCTCTTTGGGCAGGATCGAAGCCAAGCTGAAATCGATCAGTTTAACCTTCAGGGTTGTTGGCTCGATGAGGATATTGGCGGGTTGAATATCTTTATGGACGATGTGGCTGCGGTGGATGGCTTCCAAAGCGCTCGTCATTTGCAGGACAATTTTGAAGAAGCGCTCTATGCGTTGTTGCGTCGAGTTTGAGGCGGCTTCATCGAGACTGGCAAGCCACTGTTTGAGGGAAATGCCGCCGCAGTCTTCCATGACCAAGGCATAACGGTTGCGGTAAGCTTCCAAGCCATAAATCTCGATGGTGTTGGGATGCTCGAGCTTGCGCGCGATCGCGTATTCGTTTTTGAACTGCGCCAATTGGTTGAAACTCGGATATTCGTCTCGCAGAATCTTAATCGCTACGGGAAGACGATCCGATTCTCGGTAGCCTCGATAAACGAGCGTTCTAGTTCCAGCGTAGATCTGTTCGGCGATGCAGTAGCCTGGAAGATTAATCATGGAAGCAGAGGGCAGATGCAGGGGCGTTATGTTTATATTTATACCGCTAAAATTACCGAAATGAATCGATTAAAATTCTGTTTTATGCTATGCGTTCGCCCCGAACTTCCTCAGACCAAAATTTTTAGGTCTTTCTACCTCCAGCGTACTTTCTTCCTTAGCGATCGCACCTCATCAATGAGGGGTTAGACCCCCCTGCATTCCTGCCTCGCCTACCGAAAAGTTGAACCGCGCGATCGCGACGTTAAATTAAGATGTTAAATGATTCGATAAACGACTGCACCATCGCTCGCTCGATTGTAGCCTCGGATTAAACTTTCGCGCTCTAAATCGTTCACCAGTTCCAGAACTTCTTTCGAGTCAAGTCCCGTTTCTAGCACGAGATCGGCAAGAGAAACATCTTCTTTTCCTTTCATGAATCTAAGAATTTCTACCTTTAAATTGCGCGAGTTCTGGTGAGAATTTGCCTCAGAGCCTCGCTTCTTAGCTTGGTGTACCGCGCGCGCATTCTCAACCGTGCTAGCGACGACATAGATTAAATATAAGCCACCCAGCGCATCATCTTCATCTTTTGAAGAAGACTTACCCGCATCCACAAGTCCGCACAAACCAAATATGATTGCCAAACCAATTAATAATGGTTTATATCTAGCGGTATAGAAATATCCAATCGGAGGAATCAAAAAGAAAGAAGTTAAAAAAGCGGTTAGCCAAGTTGACTTTTTTGCAAGCTCTCGATCGCGCTCTGCTAATTGAAGGTCATTCGTCATAATCCTTACGCTCGCTTCCGAAAACAATCGTTTGTTTTAGCTTAGCTCAAGCGCTCCGAGAGTGACAACGGTTAACTTTGATACTTTTAGCATTAGCTTCTAAAAAATGTGAAATTTCTGCAAGAATTTACGGAGGAGCGAGTAGCAATTATTTGGAACTTACGCATTCAACAGCGCGATCGCACAATCCGAAGAAACCTTGCCGTCCTTCGCACTCAAAAATCAAGCTAAAATCTTCTCCGTAATACCAATTCTCAGTTACGATGCACTAAATTTTTCGTCGTAGGGGCAGCCACATTGTTATGCCCTCTTCGGGAATTGTGCAAAATCAATGAGAATTGGTATAAGAGGATTTCAGTTTGCCCCAAAATAAAGCATCAACCGCTTCAGCTTATTCAAATAACTCGGTAAGCCAAAGCACCATCAGTAAAGCGATAATATTGACGGACTAAATTATCTCGCTTTAATTCATCGAGTATCCTTTGAATTTCTTGAACCTCAAGACCCGTTTCAATTACGAGATCGGAGAGTAAAACTCCTCTTTTGGACTTGATATATTTGAGCAACTCAACTTTTAAACTGGTACTCGGTTGTGAAAACTTGCTCTGCATCCGCTTAAAGTTTCTTTTTTTTGCCTTAGAAATAGCCCGCGTATTTTCAATTGCTGTAGCAATTAAATAATACTGAACGATATCTTTTAAACTTAAATCATTTACACTCAAAAAGATGACTGCGCAAGCAAGCATTAAATAGCTTAAGAGTAACGCTTTATACCGACCCGTGTAGATATAACCCATAAAGTTACCGCCAACCGTCAAAATACCGGCAATCCAAAGCGATTTTTGAGCCAGCTTGCGATCGCGCTCTGCTAACTTAATCTCTTTCATCTCCTGCGGATTAGAAACTACAGGAGGTGAAGAAGACGCTTTTACGGGTGGCGGTTGAGATTGCAAATGTAAAGTTTTCAGCGAACTCACTGAAGCATTCAAGGCAGAATTTTCGACTGAATTAATAGTCCCAACTTGCGCGAATGAAAGGCGATGGAGCGCCTCTAAAACTTCAGCCGCCGATTGATAGCGTTCGGCAGGACTCCAACGCAACATTTTATCAAAAATGTAAGCCAAATCGTCGCTAACCGAGCGGTTCTGTGCGGCTAATACTTGCTGCCACAACCACCGATTTTCCTTATTCAAAAAGATTTGATTTTCCTCACTTTCCCAAGGAAAACTCACGGTTAATAATCGCACGCAAGTTGCCCCCAAACTGTAAATATCGCTGGTTTGTTGATGTTGTCCGGTTGTATGTTCGGGGGACGCATAACCGGGACTATAAAAAGCGGTTCCTGCTAGCCCAAAACTGCTTTGTGCTTTTTCTTTCGCACCGCCAAAATCAATTAAAACAAATTGAGACAAGCCAGAAATATGTCTCCGACGCATAATATTTTCTGGCTTGATGTCTCGATGCAGAACGCGATAAGAATGGAGATATTCGAGTACGGGTAGCAAGCTTTCTAAGAGTTCTTTAACCTGTGCTTCACTAAACGAACCATTCTTTTGACACTCGATGAGTAAGTTGTCGCCGTCGATAAACTCTTGAACTAAATAAGGAGAACCATTAATCTCAAAATGTTCGTAAAAATGAGGAATTTGAGGATGGTTTAAACTCGCTAGCTGTTGGATTTCTCGTTTGAAACATTCGATCGCTTTTTTCAGCATTTCTTGACGGACTTGGGGCTGAAGCTGCGCGCATTGTTCGAGGGTTTCCGGGGCGATGAGCTTTTTGATAACGTAAAAACGCTTTTCAAATTCGAGATCTTGCGCTTTGTAGGTGCGCCCGAAGCCGCCTTGTCCTAAAATGTCGAGTACGCGGTAGCGATCGCGAAAAATATAAGGTTTTTGGAGTTCTGCACCGCAATTCTGACAAAAACGGGCGCGTGCGGAACTTTTTGGAGAAGGACAAGTGGGGTTAATGCAGTACATTGCAATTCGAGAAGGGAACAGCACCGGTCGATCGGATGATATTTTTTTAATTCAACATCCGAAAGCCAATTTCCCGAAAAACGCACCCACCCATAAATGGAGGGATGCGTTACGCTACGAAAACAAGTGGACTCTTTTTCCCAAAAAATCAAGCTTGTTCCCTACAGCATTTATTCGTTATCAATTATCAATTATCAATTATCCATTAACTACCGTTTTCGTTTCAAAAATTCGCGCGATCGCGTCTTCCACCACCTTATCGGGAGTCGAAGCGCCCGAAGTTACACCCACAACAATTTCTCCTTCCGGCAGCCAATTTTCTTTCACTTCTAAATCGCAACCCAACGGTTTATGTTCGACGCGGTTATTGGCAACATCAATACGCGCCGCACTATCAATATGATAAGAAGGAATATTGCGTTCGATCGCGATTTCTTGGAGATGCGTTGTATTCGATGAATTATAGCCACCAATCACCACCATCAGCGTCAAATCTTCATCCACAAGCTCGAACATCGCATCCTGCCGTTCTTGCGTTGCATCGCAGATCGTATTAAAACTCATAAAATGGTCGTTCAACGCAGCAGGGCCGTACTTTTGCATCATTGTCCGCTCGAACAGCTTGCCGATTTGTTCGGTTTCGCTTTTCAGCATCGTCGTTTGATTGGCAATTCCGATACAGTCCAGATCGCGATCGGGATCGAACCCTTCCGAATGAGCATTTTTAAACTTAGTCAAAAACTCTTCTTTATCGCCACCCTTTAAAATATAATTGGCGACAAAATTTGCCTGATCTAAATTAAGAACGACCAAATACTTATCGGCAAAAGAAGTCGTTGCTACTGTTTCTTCGTGATTGTATTTCCCGTGGACGATGGAAGTATAATCGCGTTTTTTGTGCTTTTCCACCGAATTCCAGACTTTCGAGACCCAAGGACAAGTCGTATCGACAATCGTACAACCATTGTCGTTCAACAATTGCATTTCGCTGACGCTCGCCCCAAATGCAGGCAAAATGACTACATCTCCCGCGCCAACCCCAGAAAAGTCTTTTTCGGTATTAATAACGGGAATAAATTGAACGTCCATTTCCCGCAAGCGCTGATTGACGGAAGGATTGTGAATGATTTCATTCGTAATCCAGATGCGTTCGCTGGGGAAGTGTTGGCGCGTTTCGTAAGCCATTGCAACAGCGCGTTCGACTCCCCAACAGAAGCCAAAAGATTGCGCCAAACGGATGGTTACGTTACCGCGTCGAAGGTGATAATTATTATTGCGAATTTCTTGAATGAGATCGCTTTGATATTCTGTGTTTAGGGCGATCGCGGCTTCTTCTTGATGCCCGAAGCCTTTACGATGGTAGCGTTCCGAACTGTTAAGCGCGCGTTTAAAAGCTTTAGTATCCATTATTTTTATTCAAAGAACGGCGAGTCGCTTACTCCTAACCCGATTGTCAAGCGAGACAGTGCAGTTAATACTGCAAATCCAACTCTAGCAGCAAATTATACCGCTTTCGTCCTCGCCGCTCTCTTCCCCGAAACTAGCGGTTATAGCGACGATAGCATGAGAATCCCGCTCCCATTGCTGCTAAACCGAGTAACAGACTCGGTTCGGGAACCTGGGTTGGTGGGGTAACTGGGGGACTCGGCGGAATTGGTGGAGTTGGGGGAGTTGGCGGAGTAACTGGCGGAGTTGGCGGAGTAACTGGGGGAGTTGGTGGAGCAACTGGGGGAGTTGGTGGAGTAACTGGGGGACTCGGCGGAGTAACTGGCGGACTCGGCGGAGTAACTGGGGGACTCGGCGGAGTAACTGGCGGAGTTGGTGGAGTTGGGGGCGTGGATTGCTCGATCGGTGTGAGTAAGAAAGCATAAGTGTGAGGCCATCCAACAGGAGAAGAGTTGGGCGCGTAAGCCTTACCGACAATTTGACCTTTATCGTTAATTGCAGTTGCTTCGTAGAACGTCCAACCCAAGCTCGGATCGACGAGGGTATTAAGATCGATCGCGTTGCCATCTTTCCACAATAGCGCGCGCTGTTGAGTAATATTATCGGCCTTCGTGGAGCCAACCACCCAACCTAAATTATTAATTCCTCTAGCAAGCGTATTTGCTCCAAACTGGGTTATTGTGCCATTGTCCCAAATCGAGGCGCAAGTGCTGTTACCGCACTTAGAAGTCCCGACGATTTGACCGCGATCGTTGAGATCGATAGCCTCCATAAGGTTGCCAAAATTGGTAATTTGACCGTTTTTCCACAGAAAACCCTTACCTGGGTTACTTCCGGGATTGAACAAGTCCCCAAATCCGACATTATTGTAAGTATTACCAATGACCCAGCCTGACTCATTAATCGCGATCGCTGCCGCTTGACCCGTAACTCCAAGGTCTAAAATTTGATTATTGTCCCATAACACCGCGCGACTGCTGTTATTCAGGATGGCGCTGCCAACGATTTGACCTCGACTGTTGATGTCCATTGCATTGGCTACATTACCGCCAGAGGGGAAATTCGGCAGAAGTTGCGGCTGGACTCCACTCCACCACGAAAGGCCGTAGCCTTGAAGAGTGAACCCCATTGACCCGATTGAGGAACCGACAGCGATCCCCGCATCGTTAATCGCGTTTCCCACTACTATTTGCCCGCCGCTTGGCGCATTTAATAGTTGCGTTCCTGTCGTGGGACTCCAGCGGAAAGCACCACTCGATACAATGCTACCGTAAGTTCCTACCACTTCACCCGCTTCGTTAATATCGTTGGCAAGACTGCTAAAAGAAGAAAGAGAGGGGTTGCTGGAGGGGTCGAAAACTAGGGTAGGGGTATATAAGGAGGCGGCGCGACTGGATGGGCTGAAAGCTAAAGTCGCGATCGCAGTTCCTACTACAGCAGTTGATAGTTTTGTCAAACTGGTAGGTGCAAACATTGGGTTAATTTCTATTTTTGAAAAAAATAATTCCTTAATTCTACGGTTGTGCCTGGGATGCGTCTTTAACTTCATCGACTCTTTATATATTGAGGTCAAACGCTTTACCATTTTCATCAATATCGGTAGCAAGGTTAGCAATGAAGGGTGACTCCGGCGGTCTGATACGAGTGATGTTATAAAGCGATGCGGCACGAACTGCGCTCCCAAAACTTAACGCGATCGCGGCGGTTCCCACAGCAACGGTTGAAAGTTTTTTTAAGGCAGTAGATACAAACATGGGAATATTCTTACTGTAGATGAACGCTAGTATTCCATGATTTTACGGTTGTACCTAAGATTAATTTTCAGCTTTATTGACTCTTTATATGATTAAGAAATATCAAAGTCCGATCGGCTCGAAAGGCGATCGCATCAGCCACGCTAGCGATGGAGTGCTAATCGTTCTAATTCATTCTTGCTGTTGCTTAACTCAGTGACGGTGCGATCGCATATCTCGCTTTTTAAGCAAAACTGCGAGCTTATCGCGTCTTATCGAGTTCTTGACTTTCTTGTTTTAAATTTTACTGATTCGGCTCAATCGAGAGGATTTTAGCTCGGTGCTAAATCTTGGTTAGAAGTTTATTGTCTAGCCTCTCAACTGGAGCGCGATCGCACAATCTTACCTTGAAAATACAGAAGTAACAGCGATGAGGAAGCTCGCCAACAAGGTTGCACGGGTTACGATTTTTTTCTGGATTCTAAAGATCCTCGCCACCACGCTGGGCGAAACAGCCGGGGATTTCATTTCGATGACGCTTGGATTGGGCTATTACATTGCTTTCGCCGTCACCTTTACAGCCCTAGCAATTATCTTATTGTTTCAAGTCCAGTCCAGAAAATACCGCCCTTTCCTGTACTGGACTGCGATTATTGCAACCACGACTGCCGGAACAGAAGTTTCGGACTTAATGGATCGATCTTTGGGACTGGGTTATGCGGCTGGCTCGCTTTTGCTGGTGACGGGGCTGATCGCAACCTTAACATTCTGGTACTACCGCGATCGCAATCTTAGCGTCTATCCGATTGTTAAAAAAGATGCCGAAACCACCTATTGGATAGCGATTATTTTTTCTAATAGTTTAGGAACCGCTTTTGGCGATTTTTTGACCAGTAATCTCGGTTTGAGCTATATCCAAGGCGCGCTAATAACTGCTGGCATCATTGCCATTGTTCTGCTTTTGCACTATGCTACTACGGCAAGCGAAACGCTATTGTTTTGGGTTGCATTTATCTTCACTCGCCCTTTTGGTGCAACCTTTGGCGACTTTATTACCAAGCCAATTAAAGATGGGGGATTGAATCTACCGAGAGAATATGCCTCGATTGTCGCGCTCGTGCTAATGGTTATTGTCTTGCAGGTGGCGAATAAGTTTGTCGGTAAAGAACGTTACAGAGCGGAATCCAGTCAAGAAGAAGGTTGACGGAGAAACAATATTTTAAACCGAATCGATCGTTCTAATACCAATTTAAGATTGCGCTGCCTAGAATCAACCCTCCTAAATTCTCAGGATAACGGTGCGTTACGCTTCGCTAACACACCCTACTTTTCATTCTATGCAGCTTCATATCAATCTGGTATAACTCAATTAGAAATAATAGAAAACTAGATTCAACTTTTTCAAAAACTTTACGCGCTCGATAGCCTCTAAAACGCCCTTTTTCTAAGTTGAAATTACCGCTATGCTCCGGAACCTGATTAAATTCTGGGTTAAAAATATTAATCCTCGCCTTGCCGATTTAATTAGCACGCTTGGGATTCTTGGATTACTCGGCTGTTCGCTATCGATTGCACTTGTGGCTTGGCTGTGCGAAGATGTTTTAAAACAAGAATCCTTTGCGTTCGATCGTTCGATTCTGCTGGCAATCCATCAGTTTGATAGTCCAACTTTAGATGCAATTATGTTAGCGATTACCAACCTCGGAAATCCCGCTATTGTTATTGCAATCGCACTGAGTTTTGGGATAAGTTTGTGGGTGCAGCAGCGCCGACAGGAATTTAAGTTTTTCGCGATCGCTTGTTTGGGAGCGGCGGTTCTGAATACGGGCTTGAAGCTCTTATTTATGAAGCAAAGACCGGAACTGTGGCATCGTTTAATTACCGAAACGTCGTTTAGTTTTCCGAGCGGC
Organism: Oscillatoria sp. FACHB-1406; assembly: GCF_014698145.1. Classification (NCBI taxonomy): domain Bacteria; kingdom Bacillati; phylum Cyanobacteriota; class Cyanophyceae; order Oscillatoriales; family Oscillatoriaceae; genus Oscillatoria; species Oscillatoria sp. FACHB-1406. The sequence continues at coordinate 45,127 of NZ_JACJSM010000020.1, forward strand.
CACGCTCTCGGTTCTCTTGTCCTGTACGGCTTTATTGCGAGCCTTCTGGCGGAGCGGCTTCCTCGATTTTCTCGGTTAATTCATGTTGCCGCAATCGTTTTAATTGCTTTGATTGGCTTTAGCCGTCTGTATTTGGGCGTTCACTGGCCAACCGATTTGCTTGCAGGTTATAGCATGGGTTTTGTCTGGTTGCAAGTCTGTTTGACCATGCTAAAACTGCAAAGATTGCGCGAGCAGCGGTTGTCATTAAAAGTGTAAACTTTTCTCTAGAACTCAGTTGACTGGAAATCGCGATCGCGTTAAATTTTTCAGCAAGCTACAAAAAAATATTTAAAAACAACACCCCCGCAGGAGTGCTGTTAATTACTACAGAATTGAACTGCACTAAAATAAGAGTTGAAAAATCACCTGTAGAGACGTTGTATACAGCGTCTCTCAAGATACAAGGGTGGGCAGCGCCCACCCGCCTTAAGTCAGTGCCATTGACCACATAATTGATTGCCAGCTAACTAACCCAACTTAAAAATTTTCTTCGTCAGCGGGGTCGCCATAGGGGTCTTCGCTTGCCGGACGCACGTTGCCGAATTGTCCGGAATCCGCACCGTAAGCGTCAGCGGGGTCGCCGTAGGGGTCTTCACTCGCCGGACGCACGTTGCCGAATTGTCCGGAATTTTCGTAATTGCTGTCAGAATCGACTTGCTCGCTGTCAGAGCCGCCAATCGCTTCTTTTATCTTCTGAAAAAATCCATCTACCATGATAAAATTCCTCTGTTTTTTATGCGAATTATGTCTTGAAAAACTGCTGTAGCAAATTGAGAGTTTCCGACTCAATTAACAGTTACAAAACTGGCTATTTTAAAATTCTCACTCAAAGCTCAAATCGCAAGGTTACTGTGCCGGAACAGGACTTGTAGCTTCCGGTAAACCGATAAGGTCTTTGCCGGTCGTTTGGTTATTGTAGCCCTGAAAATCGCGGTAACGCGCTGCCTCTGTCTCGGGAACTTTAATTCCTTCAGGCGGGGGCGTTACCCAGTGAGCGCGATGTTGAGCATCGCGATAGTAAACGCGACCATTTTTAGAGAGGTAATATTGACCTTGCGGCCTCTGTTCCTGTTTATTTCGATGCTGGTTGTAGAGGTAGTAAAGCGCTGCTGCTCCTGCTAAAATTACGACTTTTTGAGTATTGCTCAATCCTTTTTTCGCTTGCGGTGAAGGACTGGGAGCGCGATTGGGTTCCACCCCTCCAGCGCGACTATCATCTACTGGAGGGGGTGGGGCAGAAGTTTGCTTGCTCGAACCGCAAGCACTCAACACCGGAAAGGTTAACAGCGTTGTCAGCAGTAATGCCATGAAGCGCGGTCTTCCGGGTTTGGATTTAATGATGTTCATTGCCGTTCCAAATTTGTGGGACTACAAAAAAAGTGCGCTCCGACGAGGTTGAGTAACCCAAACTGCTGCCTACTGTTTTCAGAGTACATTGAGATTAGCGAACGCAATTATAACAGCAGGCTTTGCTCGGAACTTACTACACCGCAGGTACGGATTCGATGTTTTTCAATTAAGAGAATTATCTCAAATCTAATCATGTCAAATTTTGATAATACTTGCTCATTCCTAGGGCATAAATTAAGCCTGCTTTGATTTCAGTCTTCAGATATAGATGCCCTCACCACCGCCGACTTATAGCAGGCAGTGCAAAGGTTGCAGGAGCGCCAGTCGTCTTTTAAACTTGTAAACCTTGAGGCAGGCGAACGGTGAAACAACTACCAGAACCCAGTTGACTGGAAACTGAAATATTGCCCTGATGATTTTGGGCGATTGCTAGAGCGAGGGATAGTCCCAATCCCGAACCGCCTTGCCAATAAGAACGCGATGAATCGGCTCGCCACAGTCGCTCGAAAATTTTATCGAGATGTTCGGCTGCGATACCAACGCCGGTATCGATAATCTCGATTACAATCTCAAGATTTTCAACGGAACTCTTGATTTCAATTATACCGCCAGCAGAAGTATAATGAATGGCATTTTCGATTAAGTTTGCGAATAAACGCTGAAGTTGAGAGGCATCGCCGTGAAGAGAAGGAATTTTACCTAAGTTTGTTTTTAAAGTAATATTTTTACTTTCTGCTTGAGGTTGATAGAGCGAGATTAAGGATGTTAAAAGAGTTGAGAGCTTGACGGGTTTCCAGTTACCGTTGGGAGTGCGATCGTTGCGGGCGAGGAAGAGCAAATCTTCGCTTAAACGGGTCATTTGTTCGGTTGCTGAAGCGATCGCGGTAAACTTTTCAGCATCGGCTTCTCGCATTCCTTGAGGATATTTAAGGGCAACCGCAGCGTTAGTTTTAATTGCCATTAAAGGACTGCGAAGTTCGTGGGAAGCATCAGCGGTAAATTGTTGGAGGCGTTGAAAACTTTCCTCAATGGGCTGCATTGCTTGTCGCGTCAACCAAAATCCGCCTAAACTGCCTAGAATTAAAGCGCTGAAAATGCCGCCACTCAAACCTAAATCTAATTTGCGAAGGGTTTCATCGAGTTCTTCGAGGGATTGGGCGACTCTAATGTAACCGATTTCCTTTTCTTCGTCGCGCTCGACCATTATTAGCGTGACAGCGAGGAGGCGATTTTCTCCATCTTGAATTTGGACGGTTTTATTGAGGGAAAAAGGCAAGGAAATCGAGAGTTTTCCTTGTTGGGCGAGGAAAGTTCCCTGTCGGTCGAACCATTGTAAGGCGCGATCGCGCACGATGAATTCGGCAAGGGGAAAATCGCTTTCTAACGTCACTTTGTCCCCTTCGACTTCGGTGTTCGCTGCGATACTTTCGCCGACAACCCTGAGTTGTTCGCTCAACTGTTGGGTTAAGCTGCGAACGAAAACGATGCGAACCGCGATCGCAAAAATGCTCAGTAAGGAAAAGAGAACGAGGCTGTAAGAGAGCAACAGGCGGTTGCGAATTGTTTGAAACATCCTTCAATCGCTCTCTATCTTCAAGCGGTAGCCCATTCCGTAAACCGTTTCGATTAACTCCTTTGGGCTTCCCGCTGCGGTCAATTTTTTGCGTAAATTCGCGATATGAGTTTTTACCGTTCCTTCCCCAGAAGTGCGATCGAATTCCCAAAGTTTATCCAAAATTGCCGATCGCGTTAAAACTCGTTGGGGATTTCTTAAAAAGTATTCGACAATCGCATACTCTGTCGGCGTTAAATCTAAGTTCATACCTCGATAGCGGACTGCCAACGTTTGCGGATCGAGTTGCAGTCCGCCGTAACTCAAGATTTCCGGGCGAATCTCAGCGCTTCGACGCAATAAGGCTCGAATTCTCGCCGCTAGTTCGTCTAATTCAAAAGGTTTGACTAAATAATCGTCCGCTCCTGCATCCAATCCTAAAACTTTATCAGCCGTCGTATCCTTAGCGGTCAGCATGATAATTAAAGCCGGAGATTGGGCGGCTCGCAAGCGCTGACACAGCGCAATCCCATCCAGTTTGGGCAACATTAAATCGAGAAGAATTAGATCGTACTCTGCGCCGAGGGCATAATCCCACCCTTGCAGTCCATCGCTCGCTAAATCGACCGCATGATTTTGATGTTTGAGGTCTTCGGCTAAGGGCTTAGCAATACGATTGTCGTCTTCTACAATTAAAATCCTCATGAATCGAGCTTTCTACAGATAAGACGCTAGCTCTAATGATTTTATCGTGCTAAAACCCCTCTAAAGTTGCATTGCGCCAATAGACTCATCCCCCATCAGTCTTGCTTGACGATTTAAATTTACTGGTAGAAAATCCACCGAGCTAAGCATATTTTTTTACCCGGTGAATTCTCGTTGACAGCGATTCGAGCTTTGTCCTGAATGGGTGCATTGAAGGCAGTAAAGGGAAGATAACCCGATATTTTCTCAGTCCCCGCTCTTGCTGTGTCGCGATGAATCCAGCCGCTCTTCCACCCGATGTTAACCTCCAAGCGTACCAACGCTTGCAACTGGCGCTGATGTTAGGATTGCGCCGACAAATTTCGATCGCGGTTTGCGATAACGTCCAATTGCGCGATCGCCTTGCAGAACGCTTGCAGAAAGATGTAGAAATTCCGCGCTTGCGCCCGCCGTTAGTCAGCTTGGAACTGAGCTTAGAAAATCCGGCGTTTTTGACGCAAATCGGACAGTGGCTCAAAGCTCATCCCGAATATCAAACCGCAAAAGTCCCGCCGACATTTCAAATGCTCGGCATTGAAGGACTCACGCGACAACCAGCGAGCAACCAGCAGCGCTTTCTGCGCCACCTGCAAGCAATTGCGCGCTATCTGCCGCAATTAAATGTCAATTTGTTGTTGTGGCTGTCGCGTCCTTGGTTGAATACGGTGCGGCAGTCTGTGCCGGAGTTTTGGCGATGGCGCACGGGGGTGTTTGAGTTCTCGGGAGAGGTGAATGTCCCGCCAACGGTAAGAGGGGCGCTCTCGGTTCTCAAGCAAAGCATTCAGATGCCAGAACGTTCGGAGCAGGAGCATTTTGAGATTGCGCTCCCACTCTCTCGGGAAGGCGACTTTCCGCTGATTCGTTTAGTCCGAAGCGCGCCGCCCGGAGTGCGGGAAGAAAAGGCGCGAGCGAAGGAACGCGAAGCGGTAGCGCTGCTCGTGAAAGAGTCAGAACGCCCCATTGAAGCGGCAAGCGTGGCAACGGCGGTACGAGTTGCGGCGACGGATGGGGGTAGTAACGGCAACAGCAACGGCAATGGCAATGGTAATGTTAATGTTAATAGTGCGCTCTTACCCTTGAGTTTGCGCGATATCGAACAATTGGAACGCGAGCAATCGGAATCGCCGGAAATTCTGGCGGCGGCGTATTTCGATTTGGGCGATCGCTATCGGGATGCGATCGCGCAGGGAGCGACGACGCTGGAAACGCTCAGTACCGCCATTCAAGCCTACGAACGCGGTTTGCAATGGTCGGATGATGAGTTTGCTTCCTTACCGGATATTCTCAACGATTTGGGCAATTTTTATTGGATGCGATCGCGCCATTGGCAGGATTTACAGCCCGCCTTTGCCGATTTAGAACAATCGGTTCAATATTATCGCGATGCCCTCGAACGAGTCGGAGAACCCGAAACCGCGCCGCAACAGTATGCCAAAGTTCAAAATAATCTGGGCGCGGCTTATAGCGATTTGGCGCGCTACGGCGACAATACGGAGAATTTACAACGCGCGATCGCCGCTTACGAAGAGGCGGTGCTATACCGTCCGCGCGATCGCGATCCCCAAAAATACGCTTCTACGCAGAATAATTTGGGAGCCGCTTACTGGCATTTAGCGCAACATAAGAATAGTGCTGCGAATTTGCGCGCCGCGATCGCTGCCTACAATGAAGCATTAGCACAATACGATCCCGCTACTGCATCCATGCAATGGGCGATGATTCAAAATAATCTCGGTACGGCTTATTGGAATCTCGCGCAGCACGTCGAACCGGACGTTTTCTTGAAAAAGGCGATCGACTGCTATCAAGCTAGCTTGCAGTTTCGGACTTCGCAAGCCGCCCCTGCTGCCTGTGCCGCCACGCAAAATAATTTGGGGACGGCTTACTGGCATTTTAGTTTGACAGATGGCATTGATTCAGACCAACAAAAAGACTATTTACATCGGGCAATTTCTGCTTACTCGATTGCGATTTCTATTGCAGAAGAATTAAGCCAGAAACAACCGCCGACTTTCGTTAATTTTGATTTAGTTTCAACTTATAATAACCTCGGTGCTGTCCGCCTTCAATTAGCGACAAATGAAGAATTTCACTTACCTGCTCCCTTACAGCAAGAGCAGCTAGAAGCCGCCTTGAAGGTCTATCTCAAAGCATTATCGATCGCAACTTTGCCCGGAGATGCCTACGAGATGTGTTTCAATGGCATTGTTAGAGCGGTGCGGATTTTCTATCAAACCGGAGGATTAGCCGCTCAAAACCGCGCTCTTGCTCTCATTCCTTCCCAGTTATTACCCTCACTTTTACCCCAGTTATAAGCTTGTAATTCGTAGTTTTTAATTCGTAATTCGTAATTCGTAATTCGTAATTCAGAGTTCAGAGTTCGGAGTTCGGAGTTCGTAACTCACGCTTCATCACTCGTAATTCCCAATTCCCAATTCACCCTTCATCACTCATAATTCATAATTCATAATTCACGCTTCATCACTCATAATTCATAATTCATAATTTACTTTTAACCTTCCGTTAAACTAAACGTGCTAACTTACCTGTGTTCGTGTCCTGCTGCCCCATTCATCATCTGTTGTTCCAAACTCTCAAAACGCGACAAGTAATATCGTTTATGCTTTTTTTAACACGCTCAAAACAAAAATTGTTTTTGGCTCCTGTCTTGACTGCAACATTGGCGCTCGCAGCCTGCGGTGGTGGGACGACAACGACAACCCAAAGTCCTGACGCAGGTGGCAGTTCGGCAGAAAGTCCGGGTGCAACTCCTGTAGCGAAGGGCGGCGATGCTTCGGCTTCCTTAACGGGAGCGGGTGCAAGTTTCCCCGCGCCGCTTTATCAACGCTGGTTTGCCGACTACACGAAAGTAAACCCGAATGTCAAAGTTGCTTATCAATCTGTCGGCAGCGGTGCGGGCGTAGAACAATTTACGAAGGGAACGGTAGACTTCGGCGCTAGCGATGTAGCGATGAAAGACGACGAAATCGCTAAAGTCCAAAAAGGAACCGTGTTATTGCCGATGACGGCGGGCAGTATCGTCCTCGGTTATAACTTAAAAGATATCCCCGACCTCAAGTTATCTCGCCAAGTTTACGCCGATATCTTACTCGGAAAAATCAAGAAATGGAACGATCCGGCGATCGCGAAAATTAACGAAGGTGCTAAACTTCCCGATAAAGATATCACCGTTGTTTACCGTTCCGATGGTAGCGGGACGACGGGCGTATTTACCAAGCACATGAGCGCGATTAGCGAAGAGTTTAAAACAAAAGTCGGCGATGGCAAAACCGTGCAATGGCCCGTCGGCATCGGTGCGAAAGGGAACGAAGGCGTAACCGCTCAAATTTTGCAAACAGACGGCGCGATCGGTTATGTTGAGTATGGCTACGCTAAGCAGCAAAACATTTCGGTTGCGAGTTTAGAAAATAAAGCCGGTAAATATATTAAACCGTCTGATGAGGCGGCGAAAGCGACCTTATCAGCTGTAGAACTTCCGGAAAACTTGCGTGCTTTCATTACCGATCCTGAAGGCGATTCTTCCTATCCAATTGTGACCTACACTTGGGTTATGGCTTATAAGAAATACGACGATCCGGCAAAGGCAAAAGCGATTAAGGAAGTTTTGAATTGGGCTTTAACTGACGGTCAAAAAGTCGCGCCGGAGTTGGGCTATATTGCTCTCCCCGATAACGTGGTGACGAAAACAAAAGCTGCTTTAGAGAGCATTCAATAAATTCCTATTCAAAGCTCCTCTGACTCGGTAGAGATCGAAAGGAGCAGGTTACTTTCAACTTTAGTTGAATTGCTCGTTGACTGCGGACAAAATTTTCATTTTGTCCGTATTTTTTTGGGTGAATTTAGAGGCTTCCTCAGTCAAGTTTCCCCAGGAGGTAAAACTCCGTGAAATCATTCCGTTATCAATTGTCCATTGTCCATTATCAATTATTCAATACGTTATCCATTGTCAATTATTGAGCAAACCCTAACGCTTTGTTACGCCTCGCCTCTCAGCCTGCAAGCTTTCACTCTAAGGTAATGTAAAGAAATGTTGCGATCGCGCGCGATCGCAAGAACTGCGAAATGACCGAATACCGCGCTAATGATAAGCTAACAAATGCACGAAAAAAGTTTATAAAAGGTGGAGTTAATATGGCGGGGTTGACCCAGGAACCTCTATTGTTGCGAGTTGCGCGCGGCGAAACGGCCGATCGCCCTCCAGTCTGGATGATGCGTCAGGCGGGGCGGTATATGAAGGTGTATCGAGATTTACGCGATAAATATCCCAGTTTCCGGGAGCGCTCGGAAAACGCGGACTTAGCGATCGAGATTTCCTTGCAACCCTGGCGCGCCTTCCAACCGGACGGCGTAATCATGTTTTCCGATATCTTAACGCCCTTACCGGGACTGGGCATCCCGTTTGATATTGTGGAGAGTAAGGGGCCGATTATCGAGTCTCCGATTCGCACTCAAGAACAAATCGATCGCCTCCACGACTTCGATCCCGAAACCGACCTCCCTTTTATTAAAACGATTTTACAAAGCCTACGCGCAGAAGTCGGAAACCAAGCCACGGTCTTGGGTTTCGTCGGTGCGCCTTGGACGCTAGCCGCCTACGTTGTCGAAGGAAAGAGTTCTAAGACGTACTCGGTTATCAAGCAGATGGCGTTCTCCCAACCGGAGCTACTGCATCAATTATTAAGCAAGTTTGCCGACGCGATCGCGAATTACGTGCGCTATCAAATCGATTGCGGCGCGCAAGTCGTACAGTTATTCGACTCCTGGGCGGGACAACTCTGCCCGCAAGACTACGAAACCTTCGCCCTGCCCTACCAGCAACAAATCGTGCGGCAAGTGCGAGAAACTCACCCCGATACGCCGTTAATTCTGCTGATTTCCGGCAGTGCGGGCTTATTGGAACGAATGGGCAAATCCGGAGTCGATATCATTAGCGTAGACTGGACGGTGGATATGGCAGAAGCGCGCCAGCGCTTGGGACGCAACATGAAAGTACAGGGGAATATGGATCCCGGCGTACTGTTCGGCTCCCAAGATTTTATCCGCGATCGCGTTCTCGATACCGTTCGCAAAGCCGGACGCAGCGGTCACATCATGAACCTCGGACATGGCGTTCTTCCGGGAACTCCCGAAGAAAACGTCGGTTTCTTCTTTGAAACCGCTAAACAGGTTGACAAATTGCTCGCCGTTCCCGTTTAAATTAGGAAGTTAAAGATTGGAGAGCGGCGATCGACCCGAGAAAAAATTATGACTCGGTTCATCTCCCTCTCCAATCTCCAATCTCAAACCAGAAATCCCTATGACTGCTAAGCGGATTTTTATCACGGGGGCAAGTGGCTGCATCGGTCACTATATTGCCGAAACCCTGATTCAAAATACCGACCACGAACTCTTTTTGTTGGTCAGAGATCCGAGTAAGCTCAAATTTGACCCAGAAGCCCGCCCGGGCGTAACCGTTCTCAAGGCAGATTTGCGCGATATCGAACAATTTCGCGACATTCTGCAAACCATTGAAGTTGCTATTTTAGCGGCGACAGCTTGGGGCGGTTCTGGAGCCGTTTTCGATGTGAATACGATCAAAACCATTCGCCTCATGAACCTGTTAAATCCGGCAGTCTGCGAACAGGTTCTTTATTTTTCGACCGCCAGCATTCTCAATCGCAATAACGAACTCTTACCCCAAGCCGGACAAATGGGAACGGAATATATTCGTTCTAAGTACGATTGTTTCCGTCAATTGCCCCGCCTCGCGATCGCACCAAAAATCACAATTCTCTATCCTACCCTCGTTCTCGGCGGCGATGCCAACCATCCCTACTCCCATCTCTCTTCGGGTTTAGCCGGAGTCGTGAAATGGATAAACTTAATTCGCTTCTTTAAAGTCGATGCCGGTTTTCACTTCATCCACGCCAAAGATATCGCCGAAGTCGTTCGCCACCTTACTGAGAATCCCCCCATCGCCGAAATTCCCGGCAGCCTCAGCGAAAAATCGCTCCGCAAAAAAGTGCTGGGCGTTCCCGCCATTACCGTCAACCAAGCCGTCGAAGAAATCTGCGCCTATCTCAACAAGCGCATTTACTTTCGGCTTCCCTTAACAATGGGGTTAGCGAATTTTTTCATTGCACTATTTCGCGTTCAAATGGCTCCTTGGGATCGCTTTTGTCTCAGCTATCGCCACTTCACCCACCAAGATCCCGTCACCCCCAGTACCTACGGACTCCCGACTTATTGCGCTACCTTTGACGACGTTTTGAGAATTCACGGGATTACTCCCGGCGGCGACAAGCAGAGTGGGAGAGTGGGAGATGGAGAGAGTGGGAGAGTGGGAGAGTGGGAGAGTGGGAGAGTGGGAGATGGGGAAGTGGAAAAATCCTTGTCAGTTGAGCCTTCTTTGCCTACTCCGAATTTGGAGTTAGAAGAGCCAAAGTCCCTAGCTGTAACCGATACTTCGCTCCCTACTCCCGATTTGAAGCAAGAAGCGGAAAAATCTTTACCTGTAAGCGCTCCTTCGACGAGCGCACCGATATCGGAATCGAATTCCGCGATCGCATCGTCAGAACCTCTTAGAAATAACAGCCCAGAAACAACGCCAGATATCCCATTAGACGAGTTGCCCTTTCTCGATCCCACCCTTCGCGACGATACCTCCAGCGATGAGGAAAAACTACACCTTTCCGATGAGATAAAAAGCGTGCGGGTAGAGGATTGAAGCAAGACACAAGAACCAAAGCAACAACCGGCTAGAGACTATTCGCTCGAGCTAAACCCTAACACCTTTATCCTAATTTCATGAATAGCTGGGGATTCAGCTTAGTCTGCCAAAAATCTGGGCTTATGGCAACATAACGCGATCGACGCTCTTTATTCAAAAATTCCCGTTATTGACTCAGTTTCAAGGCTTCTAAATCAGCACCGACAATTCTTTCTAAATTTCGCGATATTTTTTCGATTTCCCAGTCCCACCAAGCAATCTCTAATAACTGGACGATAATTTCCTCCGGATATCGCTGGCGGATTAAAGTTGCAGGATTTCCCCCAACAATGCCGTAGGGCGGCACGTCTTTAACAACAACGGATTTCGCAGCAATAATCGCACCATCCCCCACTTTAACCCCCGGCATAATCAGCGATTCGTAGCCAATCCAGACATCATTTCCGATTATCGTATCGCCCTTAAACGGTGAAGCTTCGAGTTGCGGCGTTACCCGTTCCCAACCGCTCCCAAAAATCGAAAAAGGGTAAGTCGAAAATCCGGTCATGAGATGATTTGCCCCATTCATTATAAACTTTACGCCCTTCGCGATCGCGCAAAATTTACCGATAATGAGTTTATCGCCTACGAAGGGAAAATGATAAAGGACATTGCGCTCAAAATTTTCCGAATCCTCCGGATCGTCGTAATAAGTATAATCGCCAATGATGATGTTCGGATTAGAGACCGTATTTTGAATGAAACAGACTTGAGGAAAGTTCGCTAAAGGGTGAGGATTTTTGGGGTCTGGATAGAGCATAAATGCGGTATTCGGGCTGCATTGTCATGGGCATTGTAACCCGGATCGACTCATAAGGAAGCCCCATTTCTTCGAGCAGCCAACGAGGGCGCACGGCTCTAGTTGTGGCAATGTAGTAGAGTTTCATGTTTGGAAAGCTTGAAGAATCACAACTTGTTTTTATCCATAAGGATACAGGAGAGCAAGTTATCCCGACTTTTCTGACTCGGTTGAAGTTGCTTGGTGAGTTGGGGACTGCTGGATATAATGAAAAGGATTTTTCATGGGGTCAATAGTCAATAGCTAAGCACTAATGACGATTGACAACGAATCGCTCTATCTAACATAATGGCTACCTTATTTTTGGACGATTTCTTAGGCTCCAATACAGCGACCAATATCCTGTTGTAGTTACGACCAATCCGATGAGTGAGCCATTAACTTCAGACAGTCTCAGCATCGATCGCCCAATCTTGAACGATTGCTGGAATCAGATTGGGGTAATGGGCGATCGCTCCTGTGGCGAACTGGCAACCGTAATCCATTGCCACGACTGCTCAGTCTTTGCGGCGGCTGGCGATCGCTTACTGGAGAGAGAACCTCCCGTCAATTATCTAAACGAGTGGATCGATATTCTCGCTGAAACCCCCGTCGATCTAGAGGGGACAGAAAGCGACGAGGCGATCGTCCGCACAGCCGAAGCCATCTCCGTCATGCTGTTTGGCCTGGGAAATGAACGATTAGCCCTTCCCGTTAAGGTCTTGCAAGAAGTCACCTCACCTTGCATCATTCAACCTCTGCCCCATCGCAGCAACGAATTATTTTTAGGACTGGTTAATATTCGCGGCGAAACACTGCTTTGCGCTTCCCTGTGCCATCTTTTAAATTTGGAATCTTCTGAGGAGACTTCCCTCACGCTCAACGCTATCAATACAAAACGCATGATGGTAGCAGGACAAGGAGACGATAAATGGGTGTTTCCGGTGGATGAAGTGTATGGCGTGTACCGCTTTCACCTTTCGGAATTAAGAGATGCACCTGTCGTCATTAGCAAAGCCGCTGAAGCTTACACCCAAGGAATTATTTATTGGCAGGGCAAAAAAGTGAATTATCTCGACTCCGAATTGTTGTTTTACACGCTTAATCACAAGATTTTGTAGCCAATATGAGTGAGTATTCCAAGCTAGAACTATTTCGCCAGGAAATTGAAGCTCGGGTTGTCATCTTAAAAAAATCGCTCCCGGTTCTGAAAACGCAACCCTTAGCCATGACTGAACTAGAGCAAGCTGCTCGAGCGGCTCACTCGGCTTGGGGGACGGCTCGAATTGTTAAGATGGAGGTCGCTTCTAACCTGGCACAGTTGATGAAAGAATGCTTGATTGCCGCTCGGGATAAAGCTGTTACCTTGCAGGAGGAGCAAATTGATGTTTTACTTCACGCTAGCGATTTGCTCTTGAGTATAAGCCAAGTTGCTAATGGAGAGTTTGAACGTTGGATGAGCGAGCGTTCCTGGGATTTAGCGACGACTCAGAAAGCGATTTCGCTCGTCCTCAACTCGGGCTCGGCAGTTGCATCTGTTAGCCTTCAGGAGCAAGAAACTGGCGACAGAGTAACGCTTGTGGAGGAGCAAGCCATCCCAGAAACGCACCAGCCCTTAAGCGAAGAAACTCTGGCACAGCAACAGGAGAGTGCAGAACTCAGCGAAGAGTTGCCTCGCGTCATCTCTGCATCCTCTCATGCTGCGATCGCTCCCAGCACGGACACCGCCAATCGAGCCATCACCCCAACTCCCCCAGCTACCCTCAGTATTGATGATGCCTCGATGATGGATCTGTTTCGCTTGGAAGCTGAGGCGCAAGTTACCCTCCTCAACGACGGACTCCTAGACTTAGAGAACAATCCTCAATCGGCCCAGGCCTTAGAAACCTTAATGCGAGCCGCTCACTCGATTAAGGGGGCTGCCCGGATTGTAGGACTCGATGCGATCGTCAATTTAGCTCACGGAATGGAAGACTGTTTTGTTGCCGCTCAAAATCAAACGATCGCGCTCGATCCCGACAACGTAGATGTACTATTGCAGGGGGTGGATTTGCTACAAGCGATCGGTCAAACGAGCGACGCTAAACTCCCCGGTTGGCTTGCCCAACAGAGTGCCAATTTTGAAGCGCTACGAGTGGCGATCGCTGCTATTCTCAACCCGGGCGCGAAACCCGTACTCGATCGCGAAACAGAGAAACCAGCCCCTCCATCTTCCCTATCTGTTGTTCCTGTTCCCTCCCGATCGCAGCCAACAGAAATCCCAAGCGAAGCCAATATCGAGCCAATTCCAACTGTCACCGTTGCCATCAAGCCTCAATCGGCTCCATCGATCGCAAGCGTAGCAATTCAGGAACGTCCAAAAGAGGCGGCATCCTCCAGTGCTTTATCCGAACAAACCGCTACCCAAAATCGAGTCGTGCGAATCAGTGCGGAAAATTTGAACCGGATTATGGGTTTAGCCGGAGAGTCCTTAATTGAAGCGAACTGGTTGCAACCCCACGCAGATTCAATGATGTCATTGAAATGGCGTTTGGCTGAGCTTGCCAGAACGCTCGAACAGTTGGAAGATAGTCTCGAGCGCGGAACCTATCGGCAAGAAGGCAAAGAATACCTCGCCCAAGCCCGCAACCAGGAACAGGAGTGTCTCGATCTGTTGAGCGATCGCTTGGGTGAATTAGAATTGTATGCTCAACGCACGGCCAACTTATCCGATCGCCTCTATCGGGAAGTGATTACCTCCCATATGCGTCCCTTTGCCGATGGCGTGCAAGGCTTTCCGCGCATGATTCGGGATTTAGCACGCCAATTGAACAAGCAAGTCAAGTTAGATATTGTGGGGAAGGCAACGCCTGTCGATCGCGACATTCTCAAGAAGTTAGAAGCCCCACTCACTCACATTTTACGCAATGCCACCGACCACGGCATTGAATTACCCGAAGAACGGATGGCAGTAGGAAAACCCGCTGAAGGCACAATTCGTTTAGAAGCCTTTCACCGGGGGGCGATGCTAGCGATTACCGTTACTGACGATGGGAAAGGCATCTCTCCAGAACAGTTGCGCTCCAAAGCGATCGACAAAAACCTGGTAACGTCAGAAATGGCTGCTCGAATGAGCGATACCGAACTGCTAGAGTTTCTGTTTTTACCCGGATTTTCCACCGCCCAACAAATCACAGAAATCTCGGGCCGAGGGGTGGGACTCGACATTGCTAAAAGTATGGCGCAGGAAGTTGGGGGGACAGTGCGCGCTACGTCCCAACCGGGTAAGGGGACGAGTTTCCACTTTCAACTGCCTCTAACGCTGTCGGTGGTTCGCACGCTTCTGGTGGAAATTTCTGGGAAACCCTATGCCGTTCCTCTAGCCCGAATCGACCAAATTGTCACGGTGGAGCGATCGGAGATTTCTGAGGTGGAGAATCGCCAATATTTTACGATGAATCAGCAAAATATCGGTCTGATTGCTGCTCGCCAAGTTTTAGAATTACCGGAACCGCCTCCTCATTCGGGTGCGCTGTCGGTGGCGATCATCAGTGATGGAAGCAATCCTTATGGTTTAGTCGTCGATCGGTTTCTGGGCGAGCGCGATTTGGTGGTTAGACCGCTCGATCCTCGCTTGGGCAAAGTACCGGATATTAGCGCTACATCCTTGATGGGAGACGGTTCGCCCATTCTAATTATTGATGTATCGGACATCGTGCGCTCAATGGATGCCCTCCTCCATGCTGGAGGACTCACAAAAGTTGAGGTTGAAGCCCAGGAAGTCATCCGAGACAAGCGTAAGAGAGTTTTAGTGGTGGATGATTCCATCACCGTGCGGGAAATGGAACGCAAACTTCTAGAAAATCGAGGTTACAAGGTGGATATTGCCGTTAATGGAATGGAGGGGTGGAATGCGGTTCGGACGAACGCCTATGATTTGGTAATCAGTGATATTGATATGCCGCGTATGAATGGAATTGAATTCGTCAAGCAAATGAGGAGTCATCCTCGTTTGCATTCGATGCCAGTAATTATTGTCTCCTATCGCGATCGCGAGGAAGATCGGATTGCGGGGCTGGAGGCGGGTGCTGATTACTACTTAACCAAGAGTAGTTTTCATGATGAAACGTTGATTAATGCTGTTATGGACTTGGTTGGGCGTTAACGATGAGAATTGCAATTGTTAACGATCTGGCGATCGCTGTCGGGGCAATCCAACGGGTGCTACAAACCGTTCCCGACTATCAGGTGATTTGGACGGCCAGAGATGGGGCCCAAGCGGTTGCTAAATGCGCTCGAGACACGCCAGACCTCATCTTAATGGATTTGCAGATGCCCGTGATGGATGGGGTAGAAGCCACTCGTCGCATCATGAAAGCTTCTCCCTGTGCGATTTTAATCGTCACCGCCAATGCTAAGCAAAGTGTCGCTAAAGTCTATGAAGCGATGGAACATGGCGCGCGAGATGTCGTGGATACGCCCGTCCTGAGTCAAACTGACAGTGGCAAAATGGCAGACGAACTACTTGCCAAAATAGCCCGAATTGGCAAGTTGCTGAAACACTCCCCATCAAACTTGAAGGAAAAAACCCTCGCCCCATTCTCTCAATCGGAGCGATATCGGGGTTCATCTTACACCGTACCCTTAGTTGCGATCGGGTCATCCACCGGGGGGCCGAAAGCCTTAGCCGCGATTTTGTCCCAATTACCGCCGAATTTCGGCGCTGCGATCGCGATTGTCCAGCACGTCGATGTCCAATTCTCGGCTGGATTCGTGGATTGGTTGAACCAGCAAACCCGATTACCCGTCCGAATTGCGGTGGCGGGCGATCGTTTAGAGAAAGGAACGGTTGTGGTTGCTGGTACTAACGATCACCTGTACTTGAAACCTGACTTAACCCTCGACTACACCGCAGATCCGATTGATTATTGCTACCGTCCTTCTGTCGATGTATTTTTCAAAAGTCTGGCCCAGCACTGGACTCGTCGGGGAACGGCTGTTTTGCTAACAGGAATGGGGCGAGATGGGGCAGAGGGATTAGGTGCATTGCGACATCGAGGCTGGCACACGATCGCTCAAAATAAGGAGAGTTGCGTCGTGTATGGGATGCCTAGAGCGGCGGTTGAATTGAATGCTGCTGTCGAGATCTTATCGCTCGACGCGATCGCGACAACCCTCCTCCAAAAAAATCATTCATTCTGATTTAGACAACTCCGATGGACGAGCAAATAACCGTTTTACTAATAGACGATCAATCCATCATCGCTGAAACCATCCGTCGAATGCTCGCGCCCGAACCCGACATCGAATTTCACTATTGCAGCGATCCGACTCAAGCCTTGGATATTGCGGAGGAATGTCAGCCAACGGTCATTTTACAAGACTTAGTAATGCCCCAAATGGAAGGGTTATTATTAGTCCGGTTTCTGCGCTCCAAAGACGCTTGCACCTGCAATACACCGCTAATCGTACTCTCGAGTAAAGAGGAACCCACAATCAAAGTTAAAGCATTTGAGTTGGGTGCTAATGATTACTTAGTCAAACTCCCCGATCGCCTAGAGTTGATTGCTCGTATTCGCTACCATTCCAAAGCTTACCTAAACTTTTTAAAGCGTCAGGAAGCCGAGGCTTTGTTTAAAGCCGAAATTATGCGCCAAGCGGCTTACATCGAGCAAGTCGGTAAAGTAACAACCGCCGCCTCCGATGTGGAACGCGATGCCTTTCAAGCCGACGCTTTGGCAGAAGTTGCTAAACGAAGTGACGAACTGGGGCAACTGGCACGGGTGTTTACCAATATGGTTAAAACCGTCAAAACGCGGGAAAAAGAATTAACCGATGCCAACCTTCAGTTAGAGTCCTTATTGAAAGCTTACGGGCGATTTGTCCCTCACGAATACCTACGCTTCCTTCGCAAAGAAAGCATTACGGATGTTCAGCTTGGCGATCATGTCAGCAAAATTATGGCAGTCATGTTCAGCGATATTCGCTCGTTTACCACGCTTGCTGAAGGCATGACACCGCAAGAAAACTTTAACTTTGTTAATGCTTATCTCAAGCGAGTCAGTCCAGAAATTCGCAATCATTACGGCCTCATCGTCAAATTTTTAGGGGATGGGATGATGGCCGTTTTTCCTGACGGTGCAGATGATGCGGTAGCGGCTGGAGTTGCTAAACTTAAGCGGGTTCAGGACTACAACGAACAACGTATCGCCAGAGGCTACTCTCCCCTCAATATTGGGATTGGTATCCATGTAGGACACATGATGTTAGGCATGATTGGTGAAGAAAGCCGGATGGAAGGAGATGCTTTATCAGATACTGTCAATTTAACGGCTCGTTTGGAAGGGCTGACCAAGTTTTATGGCGTATCTCTACTAATTTCCGAGCAAGCGCTGCAACATCTTAGCCATCCCGAAAAATATCAAATCCGGTTTTTGGATCGGGCAACTGTTAAGGGGCGAAATGAACCCATTGGAGTTTATGAAGTGCTGAATGCAGAAATTGAAGCCAAGCGGCTATTAAAATTACAAACCCAGCCAGATTTTGAGCAGGGATTGGAGTTTTATCGGAGTTGCGATCTAACGGCGGCGAAAAGGTGTTTTGAAAAAGTGCTTGCTGTGAATTCTTCGGATAAAACGGTTCAACTTTATCTGGAGCGAGTGGAAACACTGATGAACAAGGGAGTTCCTGAAAACTGGAATGGGGTCTGGGCTTTTAGTGAAAAGTAGTTCTAGCGAGCCTGCCGGTGTAAAATCATTCTCATCGGTCAAACAGGCTATATCGTAGGGTGAGCATTGCCGTTTCTGGGATTGAACCTAAAAAAAGCATCAAGTCGGCCATGCCCACCCGCGTGATTTTGTCAAGCCTGAGTAGATAAGATCCGCAAAATCGCCCATTATAGCACTACGCAGATCGGTTAGGACATTAAGTAGGGTGGGCAGCGCCCACCAGCCAATGCTTTAAGCTTTAGAGAGCGTTCATTCTTTGGTGAGTAGCGCTATATTAAGAACATCACCCCGTCAGCCTTAACTTAGCTGGAGTTTAGACTAAGCAGACAGCTTGATTGACTTTACGATTTGGAGCGAGAGACTTCTTTGCGCAATCCCTGGGCTGCATCATAGAGTCGATCTAAAGCGCTATTGGTTTCCCGTAGAGCGTCAACGGTTTGATGAGAGGCTTGAGCGAGTTGCTCCATTGCTTCGCTAATTTGCTGCGCTCCCTCTGATTGTTCTTCCACACTTCGACTAACCTGCTCGAATCGCGGGGGTAAACCTTGGACTTGATTGATGACTTTCGCAATCTGGCTGCCGATCTTGCTGACTCGATCGACACTAACACTTACAGAATGATTGAACTTATCCATTTCCATGACCCCAACCGTAACCGCCGATTGCATATCTTTCACGATTTGCTCGATTTCTAAGGTGGCAACCGCCGTCTGATTGGCAAGCCGTCGAATTTCTCGCGCAACCACTGCAAAGCCCGCACCATACTCTCCCGCTTTTTCAGCTTCAATCGCCGCGTTCAGTGACAAAAGACTCGTCCGATCTGCCACTTTAGTAATGGTGGTAACAACGTTGTTGATGTTTCCAGCTTTGGTATTCATTACTCCCAATTTTGAGGAGATAGAGGTGGTAGCTTCGCTCAGTTGGCGCATCGCGTTTTCCATCTGAGCGAGTTCGTCCCGGCTGTCGTTTGCTGAGTGGGCAGTCGATTGAGCCATTCCACCAACCTGCTCCATTGTTTTGACCAGTTGCCTAGACGTTGCGGCAATTTCTTGAGCCGTAGCTGTGACTTCATTGGTGGAGGCCAGTTGTTCGGCAACTGTTGCCTCTAATTGCTTACCGGATGCTGCAATTTGTGTTGCAGAGGTAGTGATTTGCACGACAGATTGTTGCAAGCTTCGGATCAAGGCATTACCGAGATACCGCCCAAAGAAAATTGCGATCGCCGGTCCAAGCAGTATCGCAAGAAGCGACAAGAATTGTGCCTGTCTAATGCTTTGTTGTGCGTTTTTATCGGCGTTGGTAGCGGTGCTTTCGTTGATTTTTAAGCCCTCTAAAAGTGACTGAGTTGCTGCTTCAAACGAAGTTCGATTATTTTTAGCGCGATCGCGGAGCTTGACGAAAAGCTCTACTGCTTTTCCCGTTGCGTCTAGCTCGGATGCGTTACCTTGAGGCTGGCGCAAAAGTTCCACCTCTCTAGCATAGGGATTTAAAATTCCTAAATTCTCAAATTGCTGATTGAGTTGCAGAAACTCTTCATGATCGCTTTTCCATTTACTCCAGTTATCCAAAAGTTTTTTGTAATTTCTTGACTCTTCCTCAGTTTGCGGTGTTTTTTCGTATTGCTTAAATCCTTCGTTAATCTGCTCCCAAGCTTTTTTGATTCGAGCCAATTCAGTTTGTCGTTCCTCTCTAGTCAATCCCCCAATTAATAAAGCCCGTTCGGATGATTCAACTTGAGTTTGCCCTTCATTAATTTTCCATAATCCAACTAGACTCGGCAAACTATTACTGCTTAATGTTTTAATATTGCCACTGAGGCGGAGTGTTGTAGTCAAGCCAGCCAATGCCACGAATAGAACGAGGAGTCCCATCAAAATAAAGGCGCTCATAATGCGACCTTTTAATGATTTATCTTGAAATACATTCAGCATAGTTAAGTCGGTGAAAGTAAAAAAACTGAAGTATGTAACGCTAGATTAAGGAGCCGCTTTGGAAGGAAATTTGAATCGAGCAAGACGATATCCATTTTGCCGACCTCGCGCTGCAATCCCATTTATACACTGGATAAGCTAAGTCTAATTCATCCTCAAACATATGTCCGCTTACTTCATGGGTTTTGAGTTGATGCCATTCCCCTTCGATGGGATTCAGCGGCGAACAGTAGCTCGGCAATAAAACACAGAGACAATCTTCGAGCTTGTTGGTTAGCTGCTAGCTATTATACGTTCTTTAGCTCGCCTACTGACAATGACCTGTTTACCTTGTATTTAAGATGATTTAGAGGCTAGCTGTAGCTTTTGAATTCGTTGCTGAAGAATTTTCGCCCCAGCAATATCTCCACGATGTTCTTTGAGAAGAGCGAGATACATTAAGGCTTCATAATGATTGGGATTCAGGTAAAGCGCTTTTCGGAAATACTGTTCGGCTTGGGTATATTCAGCTTTCGTTTGGTATAATGTACCGAGTAAAGTATGAGCTTCGACATTAGTAAAATCACTCTTTAGATACTCTTGGCAATGCTCGATAGCTGCTTCTATCTGTCCTGTATCAGCTAGTTGTATCGCTAAACTCAGGCTTGATTTAGGCGATTCACTAACGGGTTCTGATATCATCGATCGCTTTGGCTGAAGGCGCTGTTCAAAAACAGAAGAGGGAAAGGCGATCGCAGGCGTTTCGGGAGGCTTATCTGAGGGCAGATCGGTTAATATTTTAGCAGAGGAGTTATCGGCTAGGTGCGAGCTTTTTTCTAATTCATCGATGCTTGTTTTATCGATCTGTGGCGATCGCTCTTGAGTCCGCTCAACTTTTTGATAGGCAAAGGTGAAGGATTGCCGAATCGATGTAAAGCAATCGCTAGGAATTTTAGCGGTTTCAGAAGCTCCCACGAAGAGCAATCCTTTAGTAACCAAAAGACGCTCCAGAATCGTAAGGACTTGCTGACAGGCGGCGGGTTCTAAATAAATCAGGAGATTGCGGCAGAAAATAATATCATACTTCGTTGGTGTATTTGAAAATGCGTTGAGAAGATTCCCTTGTCGGAAGTTTACAGTCCTGCGAACGGATAAAATAACTTCATAGCCTTTTTCAGTTTGTTGAAAATAGCGATTTTGGTTAACCCAGCTTTCTCCCCGAAATGAATTGTTACTATAAACTGCTCGTTTGGCTTTAGCGATCGCGTGTTTGCTAATATCGATCGCGTCAATGCTAAACCGATGTTCAGGCACACCTGCTTCTAACAGTGCAATTGCCATTGAGTAAGGTTCTTCGCCACTGGAACAAGGCACACTTAATAGACGCAGTTTTGTCGGATGAGAGGAAGAAATCCCGCTTGTACGGACATAGTTAATCAAAAAATCAAATGGTTTTCTATCTCTAAAAAAATAGGTTTCTGGAACAATAAGCTGTTCGACTAATTCTTGCAATTCTATTGAAGAGGTTTGTAAGACTTTAAAATAACTATCTAAATCGGCTAAGCGACATATAGAGCGGCGATTTTCTGCTGCCCTATAAATCTTTTTAGAGCCAATAATGCGAGAATCAATCCCAATTTTTTGGCTCAATAAACGTTCAATAGCTTCTAAAATCATCTGGGTTGTGTTCTCCTACTGCTGATAGGTAAAAACGCTGTGCGTCAGTAAATAACCGCTCTAAATGAATTTGCTGAATCATCCCTTGTTTATCTAAAATCATTCCCCCTAAGTAAGGTGCTTCGTTCATCTGAGCATTGGAATGCACAAAATCCGTTTCTGGTTTATTCAAGGTCTGAGTAATTCGTTCAGCGATTAACCCAAGATATTGCACTGTAGTATTTTCTTGAAAAGACTTAACCATGATAATTCGCGTGCTAAGATGGAAGCGGCTGGGTGTCCCTTGAATTAGATGGCAAAGATCGATTACAGGCGCAATTGTTCCGCGATAATTAAACAAACCTGGAACATAATTGGGTACATGATAAATTTTTCTCAGAGGCACTCTAGGAATAACTTCTACCACACAAGAACTCTCGATCCCATAGGAATCTTCCCCAACATAGAAGAGCAACATTAACATAGCAGTCCTCCTTTGATTAGAATAGTAGATAGCTCGAGGGGAGTAGCCTCAAAGTCCCTCTCCCAAAGTTGGGAGAGGGATTTAGGGAGAGGGCGACAAAAGTGACTTTCTCCCGTCAATAATTCTCATGATTAACGGATTCACCCCATTGTAGCCTCTATTTTTCAGATAGGAGATAGAACTCGATAAAAAAAGTAGAGCAAAGAATTCTCTGCTCTACCTGATTAATTGATTTTAACCGCTTCAAATTACCATTTGAGCAGGTTAAATTGCTCCATATCGATGGTATCTCGGTTGCGATAAATCGCGAGGATAATCGCCAAACCGACAGCGGCTTCTGCGGCGGCAACGGTAATCACAAAAATGGTAAAAATTTGACCTTTGATGCCAACGGGATCTAAAAAGTTGGAGAATCCCATTAAGTTTAAATTCACGGCATTTAAAAGCAGTTCGACGGACATCAGCACGCGCACGGCATTACGACTGGTAACTAAACCGTAAATGCCGATGCAAAATAGTGCCGCGCCCAACAGGAGGAAATATTGAAGTTGAAGTTGCATGAATCTTTAAGGCCAGGTTTAATGGTTAAATTCCGCACGCATTAGCGTTCGACGGGATTGTTGCCGGGAACTAAATCGCGAGAACGTTCGGGCAGCGTCCACACGGTTTGGGGCGGTTCCATGACTTGGGGAATGCGATCGGGAATGAGATCGCGACGCGCTAAGATAATTGCACCGACCATTGCCATTAAGAGCAATACGGAAGCTAATTCAAAGGGCAGCAAAAAGTCACTGAAGAAATGTTTTCCAATGGCGACGGTGGTTCCGGTAGCGGCAATCGTCGGTTCGGTCGAAATCGCCCAGGGCGTTGCCAGAATCATGGTTCCCAGGAGGGCGAATAAACCCGCACAAACGAGGGCGGTAGCGCCGCGACGAATCCAAAGTTTCGACATCGGTGCAAAGTCTTCGCGTTTGTTCACCAGCATGATGGCGAACAAAATGAGGACGTTAACCGCACCGACATAAATTAAGATTTGAGCGGCGGCGACGAAATCGGCATTGAGTAGGATATATAAACCCGAAATGCTGATAAACACGCCACCGAGTAGAAAGGCGGAGTAAACGATGTTGTCGAATAGGACTACGCCTAACGCCGCGCCAATCGTCATGGCGGCGAGAATTCCAAATGATACGATTTGGATGCCTTGAGCTAAGTTCACGCTGTCTGTGTCTCCTTGATGCGATGGGGTTGGCGCTTATTCTTCAGAAGCCGGTTTGAGTTGCGCGGCAATGTCTTCGGGGCGCTTGCCGGGGCGTTGGCTGCCGGGGGGTAAATCGTGGGGGTCGATGACTCCTTGGGGCAGGTAAGCGAATTCGCGCAGGGGCGTTACCATCGGGTCTTGAGTCACTTTATACGGTAAGCGTCCGAGGGCGACGTTATCGTAGTTGAGTTCGTGACGGTCGTAGGCGGCGAGTTCGTATTCTTCTGTCATCGACAGGCAGTTGGTGGGGCAATATTCGACGCAGTTGCCGCAGAAGATGCAAACGCCGAAGTCGATGCTATAGTGCTTTAAGGTTTTCTTTTTAGTGGCGCGATCGTATTGCCAATCGACGACGGGCAGGTTAATCGGACAGACGCGCACGCAAACTTCGCAGGAAATGCACTTATCGAATTCAAAGTGGATTCTGCCCCGGTAGCGTTCTGAGGGGATCAGTTTTTCGTAAGGATATTGAACGGTGACGGGGCGGCGCTGCATATGGTCGAAGGTTACGGCAAATCCTTGACCGATGTATTTTGCCGCTTGGGTGGCTTCTTTGGCGTAATCGCCGACTTGTTTGAGAAATTTAAACATGGTTTGTCGATTTTGGAGTTGACTGCCTGAGAGGTCTTGATAGACTTTTGAGGTCGGAATTTGGGTCAGAAGGCTCCGTTTAACCGCCAAAAGCAAAGGGTAAGGTTAACTTCAGGGCTGCGGTGAGTAGCAAGTTGACTAAAGAAACCGGCAGTAAGAACTTCCAGCCTAAATTTAAGAGTTGGTCGATGCGAACGCGAGGCACTGTCCAGCGCAGGAGAATAGCGATGAAGATGAGGAAGTAGGCCTTCAGAAGCGTCATGCTAATTCCCAAGGTCGCCGTGGCAATTTGCAGGAAGGGATTGGTTTCGCTGATGCCGACCCAACCGGCTATTTTGTCGAGGGGAACGATGAATTCCCAGCCCCCCAGGTACAAGACGGCAAAAATCAGGGCAGAAAGGGTGAGGTTGACGTAAGAACCGACGTAGAAGAGGCCGAATTTCATGCCTGCATATTCGGTTTGGTAGCCAGCGACGAGTTCTTCTTCGGCTTCGGGGAGGTCGAAGGGCAAGCGTTCGCATTCGGCGAGGGCAGCAATCCAGAAAATCAGGAAGCCGATGGGTTGCCGCCAGATGTTCCAACCGAGGATGCCGTAACCGGATTGTTGTTGGACGATATCGATGGTGCTGAGACTATTAGACATCATCGCGATCGCGAGTACCGAAAGCGCCAGGGGAATTTCGTAGCTAATTGATTGCGCCGCCGCCCGCAAACCGCCCAGTAGCGAGTATTTATTGTTAGAAGCGTAGCCGGACATCAGCAAGCCAATCGGGACGACGCTCGAGAGGGCAATCCACAGGAAAATCCCCGTATTCAGGTCGGTAATCGCGAGATTTTGACCGAAGGGAACGACAATGTAGGATAAAAATACAGGAATGACGACGATCGCGGGGCCAAGGGTGAACAGGAGCGCGTCGGATTTAGCGGGAATGATATCTTCTTTAAAAACCAGTTTTAAGCCATCGGCGAGGGGTTGCAACACGCCCAAAGGCCCCGCATATTCCGGCCCGATGCGCTGTTGGGCCGCAGCAGAAATTTTACGCTCCAACCAAACGGCAACTAATACCCCGACAGTTGCGCCCAGAATAAAAATCAGCATGGGTAGGGGAACCCAAATGGCTTTGGCAACTCCGGGGGGGAGTCCAAAATCCATCAGTGCTTTAATAAAACTTCCTTGTAAGTCAATTCCTGGAGTCATGGATTCGATCGCGGTTTTAAGGAATTCGGGTTTGCGGTGGGGGAGCGCGCGTTGCACTCGAACCCTACCCGGTCTATCTAAGATTGCTAGCGGTATCGCCTTTGATAGTATATCTCTCTGCGTTGCCTTGCTCGACCCAAAGCCGCAGAAATATTCCTTATCGCAGCGATTGGGAAGCTTTACTGCGATTGACTATTGACAATTAACGAATCGACTATTCACTATTCACTATTCCTCAAAAATGTCCGAGCTATTCTTCGGTTTTCTCAATTTAAATAAACCCGCCGGTTTAACTTCTCACGATTGCGTGGCGCGGGTACGGCGCATTCTCAAGATGAAAAAGGTGGGACACGGCGGCACGCTAGATCCGGCGGCGACGGGAGTTTTACCGATCGCGCTGGGAAAGGCCACCCGCTTGTTACAATTTTTACCCGAGCCAAAGGCTTATCGCGCTCGGATTCGCTTTGGGATTTGCACGGCGACGGATGATTTGGAGGGGGAAGTTCTCGAAGCGCGTCCGGTTCCCGATTTGACGCTGGCGCAAGTTGAAGCGGTTATCCCGCAATTTATCGGGCGTATCGTCCAAATTCCACCCGCTTACAGCGCGATTCAGCGCGATGGCAAGCGCTTGTATGAGTTGGCGCGCGCGGGGGAAGTGGTGGAGGTTCCTTCTCGCGAGGTGGAGGTAAGCGGGATTGAGGTGCTGGATTGGGTTCCGGGGGAGTTTCCGGAGTTGGAGATGGCGATTTCCTGCGGCGGTGGAACGTATATTCGCGCTATTGCACGGGATTTAGGTACGGTTTTGGGAACGGGCGCGACGCTGGCGGTTTTAGTGCGTACCCTCAGTTGTGGGTTAAGGTTAGAGGATAGTATGAGCTTGGAAATGTTGGAAGCGCAACAGCAACAACAAGCGTTTCGCGCGATCGCGCCCGGATCGATACTCGAACATTTGACCGAAATTACGTTATCAGAAGAAGAAATTTTTTGTTGGCAGCGAGGACAGCGAATTTCCTGTCAGCAAATGCTCGATTCGGATGAAACTTTATTTAGAGTGCGTGCAGAAGAAGGTGGATTTCTCGGCATTGGCGAGCGCGAGATAAGCGACGGAGTTCCCGTTCTTCATCCTAAAATTGTCCTACTTTAAGCAAGTTTTTTAGGAAGTCGATTGCGTTGACAAGGCGAACAAATATCGCTTTTTCCCCTCAAATCAAACTCATTAACTGCCAATCAAGGTTGAGAATATAATCCTTGCCATGATGACCATTTTCTAAGGTATCGATTAAAGTTGAAGGTAAATCAGTCGTAATTTCTTCGCTACAAGCGGCTGTTCCCAGCGCGATCGCGGCAACCGTATCGACATCGCCGGTAAACGCAATACTATCGCGCAAAACTTTGCTCAGACTATCATTTTGCATTACTGCTGTAATTGCTGCTTTTACGCAATGCCAGCCTAATGTTGTCACCTTTCCTTCCCATTTTTCTCCCCAGTTATATCCCGGAACCCATTGTTCGATAAAATCTCCGAGTTGGGCTTTTGCGCCTAAACGATAGATAAAATAATGAACCATTAACGCAGCAGCCACCGCAGCATTAATTCCATCGTTGCTATTGTGAGTAATAGCCGCTTGTATAGTCGCTGCTTCGATAACTTTTTCGATGCTGGGAAGAATACCGATGGGAGTTGCTCGCATTGCCGCGCCGCTGCGATCGCTATTTCCTTGAATATTGGCTAAAAATTCAGTCCCATCTCGCACTTCGAGCAAGAATTGGTAGAATTTACCGGCATATCCCTCGCGAGGATCGCGACGGAACACTTCAACAAATTTATCGGCGAGGTTCTCGCGCGTCCAAAGTTGATGGGAGATTAAAAGTTCCGCGATCGCCAAACTCATTTGTGTATCGTCGGTATAAGATCCGGGTTTAAGCTTATGGCAAGGATGCTGGCGGTATCGTTGTAGGTCGTTTTCAACGCTAACAAAATCGGGTTCTGCAAATTCAAAACCCGCCCCATAAGCATCGCCAATTGCCACTTCAAGTAACACAATTTTGTCTCCTTAGTGCTGATATTTGCAACAAATTATTTTACAACCGCTTTTGTCGAAATCGGGAAAGAGTTCATAACTCTGCAAACAAAATTTTTGTCTGCATTTTAATCTTGATTTACATTAAGCTTAAAAACGAAAGTTGACCTTAAAAAAATTAACTATAGAATCAAATGATAGCGATTAAAGTTGACTTTTCAAGGCGTTTCGTGTATTGTAAAATAACCTCATCTTATCATATAAGGGTTTCTTTTCTTAACAAAAAGAAACTTTTCCATTGTAAAAATAATAACAAAACAATCGCTATAAATAAATCCCAAAAATTGCTGAATTTTGCCCTCTCTCGCTTCCGAACAAAAGAGCGATCGCGCCTTCCCCATCGCCGACTGCAATGGCTGAATTGGGGAATATTCATGCTATTCGCGATCGGTTGTAGCAGTTGCGGGGGATTATTTATCGTTCCGCAAATTCCCGCAGGCGGACTCAATAGTAACGCGCCCGAAGAATCGCCCGCTTACAGCAGCGACGGGCGTTACCTCGCCTTTGCTTCCGATCGCAGCGGACAGCGAGATATCTACCTATTCGACCTGCAACAACGCACCCTCGTTCCGCTTCCTAACCTGAATCGGCGCGACTCCTGGCAAGACCAACCGTCGCTGAGTGCAGACGGGCGTTATATTGCTTACGTTTCCAACGAACGGGGGAAAACGGATATTTTCGTTTACGACCGAGAAAGCGCGCGATCGCAACTTCTAACAGCTAACGTGCGCGGTACGGTAGCGAATCCAACCATTTCTGGGGACGGGCGCAACGTCGCCTTTCAAACGACGCAGATGGGGCAATGGAATATTGCGATCGTAGCTCGTAATTCGTAATTCGTAATTCGTAATTCGTAATTCATAATTCAGCACTCATAATTCATAATTCCTCCCCTGTCCGGACACAAGATAAATTTTTGAGGATATGCTAGAACAATTGGAGAAAATTGAGTTCAGAAGGCTGTTATGGGTTGGAAACGTTCGCCTCGAGTCATGAGGAGCGCAATTGCCGTATTCGCTGCTTTAAGCGCCAATAGTCTTAGTTTTGTTAGCTTTACTCATCCCTTTCAACTTCAACCCGCCTTTGCCCAAGACACCGACGAAAAAACCAATATCCGCGTTTACGAAATCGCCAGCCCCGCCGTCGTTTCCATCGAAACCGACGACGCTACGGGCAGCGGCAGTATTATCAGTCCCGACGGCTTAGTTTTAACCAATGCCCACGTCGTTGAAGGTGCGTCCGTCGTCACCGTCATTCTCGCCGATAGTCGCCGCTTTCAAGGCGATGTTATCGGTTACGGCGATCGCGGTGCAGACTTAGCAATGGTCAAACTGCGCGCTGCGTCAAACTTACCGACGATTCGCTTCGCCCCGCCCAGTTCGGTAAAAGTCGGACAGCGTACTTTTGCGATCGGCAATCCCTTCGGGCGCTTCCAAGGCACTTTTACCACCGGAATTGTCAGCCGCATCGATCGCGAAAAAGGCTTAATCCAAACCGACGCAGCGATTAACCCCGGAAACTCCGGCGGGCCGCTGTTAAACTCCCAAGGCGAGTTAATCGGCGTAAATACAGCCATTTATACCCGCAACGATGGCGGTAATATTGGGATTGGGTTCGCGATCGCCACCGAACAAGTCCAACCCTTCATCGTCGCCGTTCGGGAAGGACGCGCCTCTACCAACAGCCAGCGGCGACAGTCCCCCGTCAACGCCAACGGCGCTTCCCAAACGATTACCCTGAACGGCACTCCAATTCAAGGCAGCCTGACTCAAGGTGATAATGTCTTAAGCAGCGACGATACTTTCTTTGATATTTACTCCTTCGCCGGTAAAGCCGGACAAAGCGTTGATATCGCCATGACGAGTACCCAAGTCGATGCTTACTTACTCCTAGTTGGGCCCGATGGCGAAGAAATCGCGCAGGATGACGATAGCGGTGGCGGGAGTAATGCACGTATTGTTGCCACGCTGCCCGAGGATGGGATGTATGCGATCGTTGCGAATACTTACGAAAGTCAGGAAACGGGAAGTTACCAACTGCAAGCGCGTGCAGTCGGCAATGGGGGGAATGCCAGCGCCGGTGGTGCGACGTTGCTGCGGGAAGAAGGAATTTTAGGGCCGGGTGCGTCGGTTTTGCCCGCCGATGGTAGCTTGTACCAAGAATATCCCTTTTCCGGTCGCGCCGGACAATCCATAACGCTTGCCCTAGAAAGTCCGGATTTCGATACCTATCTTCTCCTCCTAGCGCCGGACGGTCGCAAAATTGCCGAAAACGATGATATTAGCGACAACGATAGCAACTCCTTACTCAATGTGACGCTACCCGCAACGGGACAATATCGCGTTATTGTTAATTCCTACGATAGTTCGGGACGGGGGCGCTATTTATTAACGGTGCGATAAAGCGTTTCCAAAAACCTAGTTTCTTGATTGAGAAACCGGGATGCAGTAGGGGCGAATGGCCATTCGCCCCCACATCAATTAATCCCTGACCTTTGACTTGCGGCGCGTTCCGTAGCCCGCCCCCAAAGCACCCAACGCCAACAAACTCATAACAGAAGCCGGTTCGGGAACGTCTTTAGGAGGAACAACTTTCGTCATGCGAGCGAACAGCGAAGTTGAGTTCGTGCCGCCTTCTTGGGAAATAAATTCATTCGTTCCCGCTGCGTCGATCGCGTCTGCAAACTTAACCAACTCTAACGTATATTGATTCCCTAAATATTCAAACGCTTCTGAAGGCAGAACGTTCGGGAAGCTAATAATATCGTCACAAGGAACCGCATCCCCAGGACATTGAGAGGCACTATTAGGCGTTTCGTTAACCCCAAAGGTGAAGTTAAAGATTTTACTCAATCCGCCGGGATTTGTGAAATTTAAAGTAACACCGAGATCGACACCAGTGACTGCCGTACCCGTGGTTGGATTGTTGAAATGACGCAAATCTCCAACTTTAAAAAGTTGACCGATATTAAAACTGCTCGCTCCTACTCCAGTAAATCCCAGTCCGCTGTTTTCATTATTGACGGGCGTTCCCCAGCGAACTTGGTTTTCACTGCCGACTAATTGGTTGAGCGTAATATTCGAGCCACCAATAACATTGCTCCAAATTCCCGAAGAACCGCTAATACTGAAATCCGCACTTAAAGCTGGTGTTGCAGAGATACCGACAACGGTACTAACTGCGACGACTGATAAAGTGTTTGTAATTGCAGAGTTGAGTTTCATGACTAGACCTACTTACGACTTGTAAGGACTGTGTTCGATAAATTGGCTTGGAGTCGCTGAAACGGTTGTAAATGCAATTGATGTAATTGCAAGCATCAAGGTTGATGCGCGTAGAAACTAAACACGATATTAAGATCGTTAAATAAACTGTCTTCGTTTCAGGACTCGAATCGTTAAGAATTCCTGACTTAATACTCTCAGTAAAGCAAATGCTTTGAAGAATCGGTAGACTCTCGGATAGTCTTCATGGAATCTTCACATAATCTTTACAGATGCTTCATTTCAATCCGGGTTTTGTGAAGAAGCGGTAAAGAACGGAGACGGTTTTGCTGGGGGGACGCGCCCTTAACCTTGGATGATTGCAGCAAAATCCGGCGGTGCGATCGGAAAATGGGAAGTCTGTTGCTTAAGATATGTAATGAGGTATCCGTCCGCGCGATCGCAACCCATGAGCAACAAACCGCCTAAAACCCAAGTCAGTCAAGTTTTCACCCAAGCCGTCCAAACCATTCAGGCAAAACTGAACTCGGCTTTAGCCCTCAAACCCGGGGCTAGGGTTCCCGAACTCTGGGTGCAACAAGCGGACGCTTCCAAAGCCGAAATTTTTCCCCTCGTCGGCGACTACTATAAATTGGGTCGCAGTTCCAAAAATAACGACATTGTGGTTCGCAACCCCGTCGTCAGTCAAACCCATCTCGCCCTCAAGCGCGACTTAAAAAATCAAAAGCACTTCATCCTCTACGATGAAAACTCCACCAACGGCGTATATATCGGGCGACGCAAGATTCAAACCCTAGAACTACGCCACGGCGATATCTTAACCCTCGGCCCGCCGGAACTCGCGGCAGGAGTGCGCCTCCAGTTCCACAACCCACCGCCGGTACTGGTTCAAGGGTTGCGCTACGGACTGTACGGCATTGGCGGACTGACGGGACTGGTGCTAGTGGCGATTGGCTTGGAATGGACGAAATTTTCAGTCAATCCCCTCCCCATTGGCGTACAGGGGCCCGTCGCCGTTTACGCGCGCGACGGAGAAACACCCTTGCGCGCCCTTCGCAACGAATCGCACCGGGAACTGAAAACGCTGAGGAATTTTTCGCCTTTTCTACCCAAGGCGGTGATGGCTTCGGAAGATAGTCGTTTTTACTGGCATTTTGGAGTCGATCCTTGGGGGACATTGCGGGCAATTGTCACCAACGTGCGCGCCGGGGGAATTCGTCAGGGGGGCAGTACGATTACGCAGCAGTTGGCGCGCAGTTTGTATCCAGATTTTGTCGGGCGCTCGAATACTGGCAGTCGAAAGCTTCGCGAGGCGGTGGTTTCGCTGAAGTTGGAAGCGTTTTATAGTAAAGACGAACTGCTGAAAAATTATTTAAACCGCGTTTATTTGGGCGTGGGTAGTTATGGGTTTGAGGATGCGGCGCGCTTCTATTTCGATAAGTCGGCGGCGGATTTGACGCTTTCGGAGGCGGCGACGTTAGTGGCAATTTTACCGGCTCCCAATACTTATAACCCCGTGCAGAATTATAAGACGGCGGTGCAGTTGCGCGATCGCGTTATTTCTCGCATGGTACAACTGGGCTATGTTAGCACGGACGAAGGGAACCGGGCGCGGCGATCGCGCATCGAAGTCAGTCCCAAAGCCCGGGAAGCCCTCTCTAATACCATCGCCCCCTACTACTACAGCCACGTTTTCACCGAACTCGAGCGCCTCTTGGGGGAGAGTTTAGCCCGGGAAGGCAATTTCATTGTTGAAACCGGGCTGGATATCGCCAAGCAAAAACAAGCTGAAACCGCCCTGCGTAATGGCATTAACCGAGATGGTGGCGGCGCAAACTTCAGTCAAGGCGCGATTGTCACCCTCGATGGCAGCACGGGGGAAGTTTTAGCAATGGTGGGGGGAAAAAGCTACGCAGAAAGCCAGTTCAACCGCGCCGTACAAGCCCAACGGCAGCCCGGATCGACGTTTAAGGCTTTCGACTACGCCGCCGCCCTCGAGCAGGGGATTTCGCCGGGAAAGACCTATTCCTGCGCCCCTTTGCGTCCGTATCGGGGGTGCGAGCGTAGCAGCGGTAGTATCGATATGTATCGCGGTTTTGCCCAATCGGAAAACGTGGTAGCGATTCGCGTCGCCCAGGATGCGGGGTTGGAGAATGTGATTCAAGTGGCGCAGAAGTTGGGCATTCGTTCTAAGTTGCGCAATACTTTAGGACTGGCGATTGGCGAGAGTGAAGTCAACCCCCTGGAAATTACGGGGTCGTATGCCGCGATCGCAAACAATGGTGTATGGAATCGCCCCCACACAATTAAACGCATTCTCGACAGTGGCGACTGTTCCGATCCGAAAAATCCGCAGTCCTGCCGTGCAATTTATACTTTCGAGCAAGATGCGGAGTCCAATCGTCAAGCCATCTCCCCGGGGACGGCGAATACGATGACGACGTTGATGCGAGGCGTGGTACAGGGGGGAACGGGAAGTCGCGCGGCGATCGGAGTCGATGCGGTGGGGAAGACGGGAACGACGGATAAAGGGGTGGATCTTTGGTTTATCGGTTTCGTTCCGTCTCAGGATCTTGTAACCGGCGTATGGTTGGGTAATGACGATAATACGGCCACTAATGGCAGCAGCGGCAACGCGGCTACCATTTGGGCCGATTATATGCGCAAGATTACGCAGTAGGGGTTTATATTCCCGAGCGGGATTAGGGTGAGTTGCAACTTTGAGAATTCCTGGGAGTTGGCGAAGCTTTGTTGCTTCAATCTCCTATTTGGATTCAGATTAGTTGCAACCGAAGTTTTTGTTTAATTAGGTTTCTCCAGCGAGTGGAGAACCCTGCTAAGGCTGACCCCATCGATGATGCGGTCACGTTTCCATTCAATAGGTTTCTCCAACGAGTGGAGAACATGGCACGGTTCCGCCCGATGTCCAGCAAGGTGTCGACGAGTTTCCATTCAATTGGTTTCTCCAGCGAGTGGAGAACTTTCAATCTGCTTTAAAGTCTCTAAAATACAAAGAGTTTCCATTCAATAGGTTTCTCCAGCGAGTGGAGAACGGGGAAAACTTATTATTTAATACCCAAGCTACTCGTTTCCATTCAATAGGTTTCTCCAGCGAGTGGAGAACACATAATATCTCATTAATTCATAGATTTTATCTACAGTTTCCATTCAATAGGTTTCTCCAGCGAGTGGAGAACTCGAACATCTCGAATGCGGCGATTATTGGGATTGGGTTTCCATTCAATAGGTTTCTCCAGCGAGTGGAGAACTGCCGGCTCCAGAACCCTTGCTGCGTTTGCTTTTCAAGGGTCGATTTCGCCGATCGCCTCAAAAATATCATTTCAGCCTCTGGCTTGTCAATAATTCACCCCCCAAAATCGCCTCAAACCCTTACCCAGAGCCACGGTGCGGATCGGCATCAACGATAAAACGCTTGAAACACAGACTAGGACTCGCATACAGCCTCAATTTTCCCACTTCCCGTTTCTACACCACCCGATCCGCACCCCAGTTGGGTGACGAGGTGACGGGGTGACGGGGTGACGAGGGGACACCGGATAAAAATCTTACCCCCAGTTTTAACCTTGTCAAAGTCGTGCTAATTGGTGTCAACTTAAGCTTAATCCCCCTCTCACCTAGCCGCCTTGGGTTCAAACCCAAGGCTAATAACTTAAGTCATCTAAAGATGACTCGGAAATTCAGATGTCTCCAACCCGTTTCAACGGGTTTCAGCTATTAGCCAGGAACTTAAGTTCCTGGCGGGCTAAGTCTTTCACTACCATTTTCTAACCCAATTAGGCTACCCCTTAACGCACACGACTTGCTTCAAAGTTGCCACAACTTCGACTAAATCCGATTGCTGCTGCATTACTTCATCAATTGACTTATAAGCGCCGGGAATTTCATCGATAATGCCGTAATCTTTACGACATTCTACGCCGTTGGTTTGTTCGAGCAAATCGTCTAAAGTAAACTCTCGTTTCGCTTTAGCGCGAGACATTTTTCGTCCCGCTCCGTGGCTGCACGAACAGTAACTTTCTAAGTTACCTTTCCCTTTAACGATGTAAGATTTCGTTCCCATCGAGCCGGGAATAATGCCGTAATCATTTTCCTGCGCTCGCACTGCGCCTTTGCGCGTCACGTAGACATCTTCGCCGAAATGCACTTCTTTTTCGGCGTAGTTGTGGTGGCAGTTCACCTCCAGTAAGGGTTTCATTGGTTTGCCGCCCGCCAGGTGTTTTTCAACCACTTTCTGGAAGCGCGCCATCATCACGTTGCGATTGAAGCGGGCGTAGTCTTGCGCCCATTGCAAATCGTGCCAATAAGCGTGGAAATTGGGCGAAGCGGCGACAAAGTAGGCTAAATCGGGGTCGGGAAGATAAGTTTGCATCATTTTCGCGAGTTCTTTAGCGGTGCTGATGTGGCACTGGGCGAGGACGTTGCCGATATTGCGCGAACCGGAGTGCAGCATTAACCAAACGTTCTCTTCGGTATCGAGGCAAACTTCGATGAAATGGTTTCCGCCGCCGAGGGAACCCATTTGTTTCATGGCTTTGCCTTTTAAGTCTTGTACGCCGCGATGCAGTTCTTTGAAGTCCGCCCACCCTTGCCAGTTACCGGCTTTTTTTTCAACTTCTTTGTTTTCGTTGAAACCGACGGGAATAACTGCCTCGAGATCGAGACGAATTTTTTTCAGTTTGTCGTCGAGTTTTTGGGCGTTATAAGGCGTTTTTACTGCCATCATGCCGCAACCGATATCGACTCCAACCGCAGCCGGAATTAAGGCATCTTTCGTGGCAACGACGGAACCGACAAGCGCCCCTTTACCGAGGTGTACGTCGGGCATGAGGGCGACGTGCTTGAAGACGAAGGGCAGAGAGGCGACGTTTTTCGCCATCTGAATTTCTTCGGAACCGAGGGGATGTCCCGCCCAAGAAAGAACGGGTTTGGCAGTAGAAACGGGGAGTTTTTCGTAAGCCATGATTTTAGCGGAGGGTTTATGGGCAGGATGCGAAGAATTTGTTTTAGTGTAGCATGACTGAATTATAATTGTAAACTCAAAACTCGGTTTCTTCAATAAACTGGGTTTTGAGGGTTTAAGCGTTGAAAGCTAAAATTAGGTCTCAAACGGGCAATAATTTTGGAGATGAGGGTAGAGACGTTAAATTTAACGCCTCTACGTTGATGTTTGTTGTGGCTTATAATAAAGATGTCGCTTTTTAAGCACCTAAGCAAATTTATTTACACATCACTCTACGCCAGAACCTTTGTAAATCAAGAGTTTCAGCGATCTAGAACAGGTAATTTATTTTGCATAAGTGCTTAAGTTCGTCCTCTTCACTCCCTCGACTTCTCGATTTTTTTGATGGCGCGATCGATTTCTGGCAGGCGCAATTGTAGTACAGAAATTTTACTCCAGAGCCGATGCGCGATCGCGGGGAAGCCGGAAACGGTTTGTCCGGGGGGAACATCGCGCATCACCCCAGATTTTGCCGACGCGATCGCGCCGTCGCCAATGCTAATATCGTTACCAACCCCGGCTTGTCCGGCAAGAATGACGCGATCGCCAATTTTCGCACGTCCTGCCAATCCAACCTGCGCCGACATCATACACCCCGCTCCGACGCGGCAGCCATGCCCGATTTGCACGAGGTTATCGATTTTGGTATTGCGTCCGATGCGCGTTTCTCCTACCGGCGGGCGATCGACAGCGCTACCGCAGCCCACTTCTACCCCATCTTCTAATACGGTAATCCCCGACTGCTCCATTTTGATCCAACCTTTAGAAGTGGGAACGAACCCGAATCCTTCCGCCCCAATCACGGCGCTGCTTTGAATGATGCAATCGGCTCCGATGCGGGTGCGTTCGTGGATGGTGCAGTTAGCATGAAGGAGGGTGCGATCGCCGATTTCCACATCGGGATATATCACAACGTTGGCTAAAATACAAACATCGTTGCCAATCTTAACATTCGCATCGATAAAAACGCGCGCCCCGATCGCGCAATTCTCGCCAATCATCGCCGTCGGATCGATAATCGCGGTAGGATGAATCCCTGGTTGTGGGCGGTAGGGCTGATAAAAGAGCTTGACAGCGCTCGCAAAGAGGTATTTAGGATCTGAAGCAGCAATCCAGGGAATTCCGCGCGCGATCGCTGCCTGCTGCAAACGCTCATCGCAAGGTAGAATTAACGCACTCGCTCCCGTCGTCTCCAGCATCGCCGCATACTTTCCCCCCTCAATATACGCGATCGTTCCCAAAGTTGCCTCCTCCACCGATGCAACCCCCGTAACTTTAGGGTTAAGATCGGGATAAGCAGTGAGGCTAGAGCCTTTCACTGTTGAATCAGACAAATTTTTGACAAGTTCGCTAAATTGCATTGTCGATATCGATCGCATTAGGTTTGCAACAATGGGTATTTCATTACAAAAAGGACAACGAGTTTCACTAGAAAAAGTTGCCCCCGGATTAAAAGCAGCCTTCGTCGGGTTGGGATGGGACGTAAAAGCAACAGATACGGGACACGATTTCGATCTCGATAGTTCCGTTTTCCTGCTCGGAGCCAATGAAAAGATTTTATCCGACCAACACTTCATTTTTTACAATAACCTAACCAGTCCCGATCCCGACCAATCTGTCAGACATATGGGAGACAATCTCACCGGAGCGGGCGAAGGCGACGACGAAGCGGTTATTGTCGATTTGCGAAAAGTTCCCGCAGACGTTGAAAAAATCGTTTTTGTCGTCACCATTCACGAAGCAGAAAGGCGCGGGCAAAACTTCGGACAAGTTCACAACGCCTTCGTGCGCTTAGTCGATGTGGAAAGCAAGAAAGAAGTGTTGCGTTACGATTTAGTTGAAGATTATTCAATTGAAACCGCCTTAATTATGGCAGAACTTTACCGTAAAGATGGCGAATGGCGAATGAATGCTGTTGGTGCGGGATATCAAGGCGGATTGCAAGCACTCCTAGACCGATATAATTAATTCGTAATTCGTAATTCGTAATTCGTAATTCAGCGCCTTATCCCTCGATTGAATTCTTACGAATTACGAAAAACCTCTGGAAACTGCTATTGTGTTATAACGGAGAGAGGGCGTAGCACTGCTATGCCCCTACTTTTTCCTAGTCTGTGAGGGCAAGATGGTACAAGCACCCGTCAAACTCGAAACCCTTCCCTTAATCGTTTCAACCGGAATAAACTTTTATGTTACCGAGAAGCAATTTGAGGAATTAACCGTATTAAATCGCGATTTAAGATTGGAAAGAACGGCAGAAGGAGAATTAATTGTGAGTCCTCCAACAGGATGGGAAACAGGGGAAAGTAATGTCAGACTTTCGACTCGATTATGTGTTTGGTGGGAAGAAAGTGGCGAACCAGGGAAAGTTTTCGATTCCTCCACTGGATTTCGCCTTCCTAATGGTGCAATTCGTTCGCCCGATGCTTCTTGGGTGAGTGCCGAACGTTGGCAGGCTTTAACAACCGAACAAAAAGGAACATTTGCCGAAACTTGTCCCGATTTTGTGGTTGAATTGCGCTCTCGTTCCGACTCGCGATCGACACTGCAAGCGAAAATGCAAGAATATCTTGAAAATGGGGCAAGATTGGGTTGGTTAATCGACCCCTTTTCCCGACAAGTAGAAATTTATTCCCCAAATCGAGAGGTCGAAATCCTCGAAAATCCAACTGAAGTATCAGCAGAAGCGATTTTACCGGGATTTATTTTAAACTTAACGCGGATTTGGGGAGAATTATAGGGGGCGCGCTCCCGCAAAAATCACCCGGACGGCGTGCAAAAATTTCCAATCATTCTCGATTGAGGGCGTGTTATCGAGCTTAATTTTAAATTTAAATGAAGTTTGAGGGGACTATTCCCGAAATTATGGTTCTCTAGCTTGAAGCTCGATCATAGAGCGGCTTGCGTAACTTTTACAGCAGAGCGCAGGTTTAAAAGAAAATAAGCACAAAGCTTGGAGGAAGAAAAATGGCAATTAATCTACAAAAAGGACAGCGAATTTCTTTAGCAAAAGAAGCACCGGGTTTGACGCGATTAATGTGCGGTTTAGGATGGGATGTTGCCAAGCAAGGTGGCTTTTTGGGGATATTTGGCGGCGGCGGCAGTAACTTCGATCTCGACTCCTCGGTGATTTGTTTGAATGCTAATGAAAAACTTTCCAATAACAAAGATGTTATCTATTTTGGAAATTTACGTCATAGTTCCGGCGCAATTACTCATTTGGGCGATAACTTAACGGGAGCAGGTGAAGGAGATGATGAAGAGATTCTGATCGATCTGCCCGCCGTTCCCGGAACCATTAACAAATTAGTAATTGTGGTCAATATTTATCAGTGCGTGTCGCGGGGTCAAGATTTCGGGCAGGTGAATAATGCCTTTGTTCGTTTGGTCGATCTTGCGAATAATAAAGAAATTGCTCGCTATAATTTATCGGGGCGCGAGTATGAGGGAAGAACGGGAATGATTATGGCAGAGATCTATCGCCAAAATGGGGATTGGAAAATGGCAGCAATTGGTGAGGGCATTCGGGCGAATGGATTAGAAGAAATTGTCAGACCTTATAGCTGAGATCGGCTCGGTTTGAGTAAATGATGAGTCCTTCCGGGTAAAAAGTAGAAGGCTTTTTGCCCGGAAGGATTGACGTTAAAGCTAGAAATTCTCCGTTCCTTTGGCGGGTTCTACTGCACCGGGTTTATTCACGAACAAATTACCCGCTTCGTCGTTCGGATAAATACAAGAAATATCCGGCGATTGGCTGTCGAGGGAACCCGTAAAGCCAAAGGTATTCATCCGGTTTTTACAATCGGCAACCTGCTCGTGACTGACGAGTTTTTGATTTTCGAGGAGACCCCAGTTATTGGTGCGCAAAACGCATCCCGGCTTCATTTTCGGTTGCGTAACGAAGACTTTAAAAGGATTAAGCGTGACAAAAACGCGCATATCGGTCACGATCGCGCTAGCACCGTATTGTTGACAAAACTCTGGATTGGGCGCGCTGCGATCGATAACAATACTGGAGGTAACGTTTTTGGGATCGTTGTTGTTATTGAGGCTTAAAATAATTCCGAGCGCGATCCCCAAGATCAAGACTCCCCCCAACAAAGCCAGCGTTCCGTAGTTCATATTGAAAAACGAACCTTTGGAGGCGGGAGTAGAACGCGACGAGGGACGCTCGTAAGCGCGATCGCGATCGTAATCGGTATCGTAAGAACGGTCGTAGGATGCGGGAGGTCTTCGTTTCATCGGGTCTAGTAACGATCTCTTTCTTTTAGTATGCCTTCAGATTGCAAAATCGGTAGCAACTTCCGCCGCGATCGCGCTACTCTAATTTCGAGGGAGCCAGCCAAACGCCCAAAAAAATCTCTCTCCCGACGGCGTAAATTAACGTTCGACCCTATCTAAAATTAAAGAATCTGGGAGATTTCCCCTCCAAGTCCCCCAACGCTGTCTATCGTATTTCTTGTATAGCTTTTTAAAGATCGTTGCCCGCCATGCCTGTTCTCCCTACGTTTTCTCCCGACTCCACCCACCTTGCAACCGCCGATAAACCCCTCATTATTGCCGGACGTACTTTTCGCTCGCGCCTGATGACAGGAACGGGCAAATATGCCAATATCGACCTGATGCAGCAAAGTATAGCGGCGAGCGGCTGCGAAATCGTTACCGTCGCCGTGCGTCGCGTCCAAACCAAAGCACCAGGACACGAAGGGCTTGCCGAAGCCTTAGATTGGACAAAGATTTGGATGCTTCCCAATACCGCCGGTTGCCAAACCGCAGAAGAAGCGGTTCGCGTCGCCCGTTTGGGGAGAGAAATGGCAAAACTCCTCGGCCAGGAAGAGAACAATTTTGTCAAATTAGAAGTTATTCCCGATCCTAAATATTTACTCCCCGATCCCATCGGCACTTTGGAAGCCGCAGAACAGTTAGTTAAAGAAGGATTTGCCGTTCTGCCCTATATCAATGCCGATCCGCTGCTTGCCAAGCGATTGGAGG
This sequence comes from Oscillatoria sp. FACHB-1406, assembly GCF_014698145.1. Lineage (NCBI taxonomy): Bacteria > Bacillati > Cyanobacteriota > Cyanophyceae > Oscillatoriales > Oscillatoriaceae > Oscillatoria > Oscillatoria sp. FACHB-1406. The sequence continues at coordinate 85,486 of NZ_JACJSM010000020.1, forward strand.
AAGCGGGCTGCGTAACGGTAATGCCTCTTGGTTCTCCGATTGGTTCGGGACAGGGCATCAAAAACGCCGCCAACATCCAGATTATCGTCGAAGAAGCTCGGGTTCCGGTAGTCGTCGATGCGGGGATCGGTACGCCGAGCGAAGCCGCAGAAGCGATGGAAATGGGCGCAGACGCGCTACTGATTAATAGCGCGATCGCGCTCGCCCACAACCCGATCGCAATGGCAAAAGCAATGGGCTTAGCCGCAGAAGCAGGGCGCTTAGCCTACCTCTCCGGACGCATCCCCGTTAAGACTTACGCCAGTGCAAGTTCTCCTTTGACCGGAAGGGTGAGTAAGGAATTATGAGTTATGAGTTATGAATGATGAAGGGTGAATAATGAATGATGAGTGGGGGAATTACGAATTACGAATTACGAATTACGAACTACGAACTACGAAAGTAAAGCCGGGATTTCTGGGTAATTTGTATCGGGTAGGAGTTAAGAGTCGGAAGCAGCGGGCAGTTCTAGCAACGGATCGCTGACAATCGCGTCCTTCATCTCGGTCTCACTCAAATAAGCATCCATTAACACCGCACCCTTCAATTCAGCACCTCGCAAATCCGCACCCTTTAAGTTCGCCCCTCGTAAATTAACCCGAAATAAAATAGACTCGCTTAAGTCAGCGTCCGTAAGGTTTGCCGCCTCCAAATTCACATGAACCAATTCTGACTTTCTCAAATTTGCCCCATCGAGATTCGCACCCTGCAAATTCGCCTTAGTTAAATCCGCATCGCGCAAATCCGCGAAGCTCAAATCCGCTTGTAAAAGATTAGCCCCCGTCAGGTCTGCCCCTCGCAAATCCACCCCTTTCAACACCGCCCCCGTCAGGTCGGCGCGGCTGAGATCCGCATTGCGCAAGTCTGCCGCACTTAAATTGCAATCCTGCAACTTCGCTTCAGTAAAGTCGGTATTCCTCAAATCACTCTGCTCGCAATTCGCTTCGTTCAGTAGCGCGCGCCGTAAATTTGCCGCACTCAAATCGCCGCCGCTAAAATCCACCTCACTTAAATTAGCGCGACTGAGGTTCGCACCGTGGAGATCCACCCCAGCTAAATCGCAACTGCTCAAATTCACTCCCGCAAGGCTTGCTTCCGCAGCAATCAAGTAGGCTCCGGCTAACTGAGGATTGAAGTTTTCAGGGAAGCGCGTTTTACGGCTATAAGTTGCGGTTTCAAAAATCGCATCGGCGATATTAGCGTCGGCGAGGTTAGCATCGGTGAGGTTGGTTCGGGTGAGGTTGGCTCGTTCTAAGTTCGTCCCGCTTAAGAGCGTGCGGCTGAGATTGGCTTCCCGCAAATCGGCATTTCTTAAATCGGCGTTGCTGAGGTTCGCCCCCTTGAGATTGAAACCGCGCAATGAAGCACGCGGCGCGAGCAGGCAGGCTCCCCATTTCGTCAAATCCAGCCCTTCGTCAAACAGAGTCCGATGGCTGTAGAGCATTTTGACTAAGGTTGCCCCTTCGAGGAGCGCGCCCCGGAGGTCTGCCCCGCTGAGATTCGCGCGCGACAAATTCGCTCGCGACAGGTTCGCCCCAACGAGATTGGTTTCAATGAGTGTGGCTTCTTGGAGGTCGGCTTCGGTGAGTTCTGCACCTACCAGTCGGCTCGCACTCAGATCGCTGCCTCGCAAGTTCGTCTTGCTTAGATTTGCGAGGTTGAGAAAAGCTTTGGCTATCAGCGCCGCTTGTAAGTTCGCCGAACTAAAGTCAGCCTCGATCGCTTCGGCGTATAAGAGAACGGCATTCTGAAGATTTGCGCCTTGAAGATCGACGTTTCGGAGATTGGCCCCTTTTAGCTCGGCTCCGGCTAAGTTCGCGCCTCGGAGACTTTGATTGCTGAAGTCTAAACGGTTGAATAAGTCGCCAGCGTTCATTCGGATTCGAGGATTACTTGTGCGAGGACTGCGGAACTTCAAAGCATTATGGCATCCAATGCCGAGTGCGTCAAAAGGTGACGGGGAGACGGGGTGAATAATTGACAATAGATAATTAATAATGGACAACGTTCGTACAAATTAATTGCTCCCTTGAGGCGAAGCCTCTTTTTCTGCACATCCACCTCTTCAATTTTGACAGGTTTAAGCCCCGTATGTTCTCAGTAGAGTTGCTCGTGCAATCTCTAATTTTAATTGAACAAAAGAATAACGGCTTGCACAATACCGACGATAAACCCTAAAATTCCGCCTAAATTAACAATGGCTTGGAGTTCGCTCTTAACAATGCCTTGAATAGCGTTCTCTAGGTCTTCGGGAGAAGTTGCTATAACTCTTTCGGTAATGACGGTATCGAGGGACAGGATGGGAATGACTCGAGCGACGAGATTTTCAAGTTCTTGTTCGAGGTAGCGCTCGAGGACGAGGGAAAGTTCTTCGCTGGCAATTTCTAGGGAATTTGAGAGGGCGGCGGAGTTACGCAGGCGACCGACTAAAATGGCAGCGATTTTATCCCAATCGACGGATTGACCGACTTCTTGCAAGACGCGAGCGCCGCTTTCTTTGAGGTAGTTGCGCGCGGTGTCGCGAATGGTTTGGCGAAGTTGGCGAACGGTAGAAACGGGGAGGTTTTGCAAGGAGAGGCTTTGCAACCAAAGTCGCAAGCGATCGCGGATTTCTAATAATAAAATTAGCTCTTGCAGGCGAGCATTGCTCACTTCTTTTTCGTCTAAACAAAAGCTACGCAAGCGGGTTAAGGTGTTGCGCAAGCCAAAGAGATTGGCGACAACCCAGTAAGTACCGCTGCTTTTTTCGCGAAACCCTTCGTCGATAATTTGAATATTGCGATCGGTGAGAAAATCGATGATGGCTTGGCGCAGTTTGTCCGGCGGCAGGACGACTTCGAGCAGCCAATCGGAGAGTTTGCGGGCTTGCAAGTCGGTGAGTTGAAAATCGAGCAAGACGCGATCGAAAACTTGGTCGATTTGCGCTTCGAGAAAGTTTTCTTGCCGCGCCCAAACTTTGAGGAGGCGCGGCAAAGATTCTGCAAAAAGGTCTCGTAAAATTTCGGCGAGGATTTTTGCAGTTCGCTGCTGCTTCTCGCCTTCCAACTGAGCGATCGCGAGTTGCAGGAGCCACAAAAGCGCGCCCCGTACTCGTTCCGGCTGCAACAACCGTCGCGTCAATTTTTGCAGTTCTCCCGGCGTAAGCAGGGAACCCATAATCGTATCGGAAATACGTTTGGCAAGGCGGTTTTGATTGCGGGGAATCAATCCCGGCGTGAAGGGAAGCTGGCGTTTGCCAAAATAAACCGCTTTGTACGGTCGAAAAAGCATTTTAATGGCGATATCGTTGGTGAAATAACCAATGATTGCGCCAGCGAGGGGAGGAACGGCAATGAGCCAGAGGGTAGACCAGTCCAAGGTTTTCAGTTGACAGGGGGCGAGGGCGACAGGGCTAAAGGGGTTACTGCCCCTTATCAAAAAGTTAGCACTTGAGAAGGTCTTGCTGCTACAAGGAAACTTTGAGTTCTATCGTCAATGGGAAGGGGAGGGAGCCTGAAAGGCTTATTCTTTCGTGGCAAGGCTCAAAATTTAGCTTTTTAATTTGCGGTCAATTTTCACTTTTTTCCAACACTAAAACCCCCATCATCCCACCGGCAATCGGGTAGTGTGTAGCGCGGGCGAATCCGACCGTCCGGGCGAGCTTTTCTTGCTCGCTGCCTTTAACAAAACGGTCTAAACTCGGAGCGATATAAGCGTATTCTTCCCGGAGTTGGTAGCGTTGGGCGGTAGGAACGACGACGCTATCGAGATACCACTGTTGGAAGGTTTGCAGGACGGGATTTTCGGGGTGGTGAAAGTCGAGAATGGCAGCGCGCGCGCCGGGATTGAGGACGCGGTGCAGTTCGCTCAGACAGCGAGGAATATCGACAACGTTGCGCAGCCCGTAGCCCATCGTCGCGCAGTCGAAGCTGTTGCTGTCAAAGGGAAGGCTCAAGACATCGCTTTCTACCCATTCGACGGGAGGGGTGGGGAAGCATCGGGCGGCGTTTTGGCGCGCGATCGCGAGTTGTTGGGCGGAAAAGTCTACACCGATGACTTTCCCGGTTTTACCGACTCGTCGCGCTAGGAGGAGGGCAAGATCGCCGCTACCGCAGCATAAATCTAGCCCGCGATCTCCCGGTTGCGGTTCCGCCCAGTTCGCAGCCATCTGCTTCCAAATGCGGTGCAATCCCCAACTTAATTCCTGATTGAGGCGATCGTAAACGGGCGCGATGCGGTTAAAGAGTGCTTGAATGTCTTCGGATTGAGGAGAAACGTTAGCCGTCAAGAGTTGTTAAAGTTTTGAATGGATAATTTATATCGAGGTATCAGCGCGAGCGGGCTAAGGCAAGCGTTAAGCCGAGTTGCCGCGCACACAGACCCATTAATTTTAAATCGTTTTGTTCGATTTCCGTCGGCTGCTGCCATTGCAGGGACAGCAAGGCTAACAGTTGATTTTGGAAGCAGATGGGAAAGAGGAGATGGGCGTGTAAATTTGCCGCTTGGTACGCCTCTGCTGCACCCTCGGGTATGGGAGTCGCACTGGAGTTCATCCACATTTGGGCTTCGGAGGTGGCGATCGCGATTTTGGCCAGAGGATCGCTCTCGAGCGCCACAGGCGGCGTTTCTGCCACCGCGTAAATCCCTTTCGCTCCCGTTGGCGCTTCTTCTTCGAGAAGTTGCAGGACGCAACCATCCGCCCCAAATCGCTTACCCGCAGCTACGGCTAGCGGTTCTAAACAAGCTTCAAGGGTATCGTAGGTTTGGGCGATCTCTAAGATGGCGGTGGTTAAATCTGTCTGTTGGTTTGCCCGTTCTAAGTCTTCACTGCGCTGTTTGAGGAGATCGTAGGTTTCGGCGGCGCGATCGACCACAGTCTTGAGTTCGCTCGGATCCCAAGGTTTCGTTATATATTTATAAACTTGGCCGGAGTTAATCGCATCGACGAGATCCTCAACATCCGTGAACCCCGTCAGAATAATCCGAACGGTATCGGGAAACTGAGGAACGGTTTGACTGAGAAATTCGGTTCCCTTCATCTCGGGCATCCGCTGATCGGAGATGATTACGGCGACTTCGCCTTCTTGAGCGAGAACTTCTAAGGCTTCAACCCCACTATCGGCTTTCAAAACACGGAAGTCTCGTCTAAAAGTCCGATACAGTAAATCGAGATTATCCGGTTCGTCATCCACAACCAGCATTTTGGGTTTTTTCCGTCGTTCTATCATCTTCAACTGCCGTATCGCGTTCTTGAGGGTATCATTCATAATCACTCACAATCATCACTTGGGGCAACATCAATCGTCTAAGTTTGATTGAATACAAACACCGAAACCGCCGCCTACCCTTTTTGCTACCTCAGTCTAATTTCTGTCATTTCAAGGATTCTCGATCGTATCCATGTTTAGAGGTCTGCACTCGAGGCGCTTCATGACTTTAGGTGGTTCACTATCCTAATTATTAAGGTTGCCATTTTCGTATTTCCTAACTTTAGCTTAAGCTTGCTCGCCTGCACTCCTCGTGCCTCATTGGGCTGAAGGACAGCGGTAAAGTTGATAAGGAATTCCGACTCGATAAGATTCACCCGATTGCTGAGTACACCGTATTTTTTCCCCCACTTCGAGGGATGGGGGATATTGAGCTTCTATCAGTCCGGGAGCAAAAACCCAGAGAAAGTCCGGTGCAACTGACTGTTCTGATAATAACGCCCAAACGCGCTCGTATCCCTGACTGGAATCGAGAAACAGCCAGTTCGCGGGTGGAGATTTTTGGCCAATCTCCTTTAACGCTAAAGCATAGCTCAATCCGATTGCTATTTCTTGATTATCGCTATATCCCATTGCGATCGCGACTGAGCCGGAAGGTTTATCGAGCGTTTTTGCTACGGGAAGAGGATGATACGGTTTTTGGAAGGCGAGGTTGAAGATAACGAAGAGCGAACTGAGAAAGCTGACGGTGAGGAGGATAATTGACAATCGATTGTGGACAATGGAAAACTTCAAGCGCTCTGGACTGCGAGGAGATTTCTCCGCCTCTGGTGCTGTTGAATTTTGGATTGCTGTGACGCTGGCGGCGAGAAGGGCGCAGAAGGCGGGATAGTAAATGAAGTGATAGCGGGGGGCAATGGTGATATCTTTGCCCAATAGGTAGACGATCGCGAGCAGTTGGAGCAGTACGAGGGCAATGAAGCAGGCGAGGGTGAAGGCATTGTCGCGGGTATCGGGGGCGGCGAGTAGGAGTTTGAAGCCTCGATAGGCTCGAGGCAGAAACCAGCCGAGAAACAGCAGCGTGAAGGCGATCGCGGGAATAACAATGGCAAGGGGCTGGCTTTCTACAGGTGGGGCAACAATCGTTAAGAGCATTGCCATGACCGTTTGCAGCAGCGGAACGATGTGTTGCGGTTTCGGCAACCAGTCGGATTTGGGGCTGCTGAAGTGCGCGATCGCGACGGGCAGCCAGGGAAGGTACAATAGCGGCGGCAGCAGGCTGAAAGGAAGAAGTTGCCAGATTTTGTAATTCGTAGTTCGTAATTCGTAATTCGTAATTGGTAGTCTGTCTTCCCCGTTCTCCTGCTTCTTGCTAATGCGCAACCCGCAGATAACCAGAGTCAGAATTTGAGCGATAAACGCGATCGCGCAAAAGTAGTGAACGTACAGGCTAAGGGTGTGGGTTGCTGCCCATCCTAAAGCCATCCCATACCGCCTCAGCGCCGACTGATGGCTTTTTTGCATTTCCAGCAGGAAAATTAAAGATAGAGCGATGAGGAGAATGGGTAGGGTGTAGTGACGCGCTTCTTGGGATTGGTAGATGCCAAAGGGAGAGACGGCGGCAAAGGCAGCCCCGAACAATCCGGCGCGCGGGGAGAAGGCTTGACGGTTGAGGAGGTAAATGGCTGCGATCGCAGCAGTTCCCCAGATGGCGGGTAGGGCGCGCAATTTCCAGGCTAGCGGCAGATTGAAGGGTTCTAGCCACGTCAGCCACTGGTGCATGGCGCAAAAAAATAGGGGCGGATGCGTCGATTGCGTCGCTAAGTGATGGGCGATTTCGGCGCAGTTTGTTTCGGGCTTTAGCTGGAAAATTGCCGTTAGGCGATCGAGGGGAATAAACTGCCCGGTGGGAATTTCTTCCATGCTTTGCCCCAAGCTGAAAATTGCGGTAAAAATTTCATCCGCCCATAGGGGTTTCGTTGCCAATCGCGCCCACCGCAGCGCTAAACCCATTGCTAAAATTCCAATTACAACGAGCCAGCGGTTATTTTTAGGAGCGCTGCTTCGACTGATAAGTTTGTTGAGAGAGTAGCGAACGCTCATAAGGCGGTTGGGCTTTAAGGTTGCAAAAATTATTGAGATTTTAACACCATTTCGCCTTGATTTTTGCTATTATATTCTTATAATGGGAATATTGACGTTTTCAAAATTATTGCGCAGATTTCCATTATAAAAACATCATATCCTAACCTCCGAAAAAAGTCTAGCCCTTTCTCAAAAACACCCGTAATTCACTCATTCAAAATCGTTCGTTGTTCGTTATCAATTACTAATATTATTCGTTATCAATTGTCAATTGTCCATTATCAATTATCAATTAGATTATGTCTTTAGAGACAGCTAGCAGCACAAATACCAGTTCCCAGCGGGATCGCGAACCCGAATTGCAAAAGATGCGCGAAGAATTGCGCCCCGGACAACAAAGTTTAGCCGATTGGCAGGGTGGGGAACTCGCCGTCTCCGCCGTTCCCGGTTCCGGTAAATCTCACGGTATGGCGATCGCAGCAGCAATCGCGATCGCGCGCAACCGACTGCATCCCAAACGGCAACTCATTGTCGTCACCTTCACCCGTTCGGCAGCCGCCAGCATCAAAAGCAAAATCCGCGATCGCCTGCGCCAACTGCAACTGCCCGCTGGTGGCTTCGTCGTTCATACCCTGCACGGCTTAGCCCTGAACATTGCCTCCCGCCATCCCGACTTATCCCGCCTCAACCTCGAGAGTAGCACCCTAATCGCACCCAACCAAGGCCATCGACTGCTAAAAACCGCCGTAGATCGATGGATTGCGACTTATCCCTCGCGCTACAAAATCTTACTCGAAGGCAGCAATTTTGACGGAGAAGAAACGGAACGACTGCGGCGACAATCTGCCCTGCGAACCGAAATTTTACCCGGACTCGCCAACGCCGTCATACGCGAAGCCAAAAGTTCCGGGATTTTGCCCGAAGACTTATGGCGCATCAGCGAGAATGCGCGCGACGAATACAATATTCTCGCGATCGCAGCCGGATTGTACGAAGAATCCGAACGCCTGATGAAAGCGCGCAACTTCATCGACTACGACGACATGATTCTGGCAGCCTTGCGCGTCCTCGATAACCCCCATATTCGCCGACTGTGGCAGAACCAAATCTTCGCAGTATTTGAAGACGAAGCCCAAGACTCAACGCCCCTGCAAAGTCGGTTATTAGAAATTTTGGCAGCAGATGGAGAGGGGGAGAGGGGGAGAGGGGGAGAGGGGGAGAAGATTAATTTAGTGCGAGTGGGAGATCCCAATCAAGCGATTAACTCAACATTTACGCCCGCCGATCCGATTTACTTCAATCAATTTTGCGATCGCACCCAAGCAGAAAATGCCCTCGCCACCATGAATCAAGCCGGACGCAGCGCCCAAATTATCATCGATGCGGCGAACTTCATGCTGCGCTGGACGAACGAAAAATGGCAGGAAGAATTCAAAGTTCAAAATGTTAATTTTAAGGTGGATGCAACTCCAGCAACGCCCTTTCGGTTGCAAGATATTGCCCCCGTAGCCCCCGGAGACGCACAAGGCAACCCCGATCGCATCGGTAATGGCTTAGAAATCCGCATTCCCAACGACATTTACCACACCGTCGAACTGATGCGCGATCGCATCCTGCAACTCTATCAAGATAACAAAGACTACAGCAGCGCCATCCTCGTGCGCGAAAACCGCCAAGGACGCTTCCTCGCCGAACAACTCGCCCCCCTGCAACGCGAACATAAAATCCGCCTCTACGAAGTCGGCGAACTCGAACGCCACTCGCAAATTCCCGAAGAAATCCTCAAACTGCTACACTTCCTCGATCGCCCCCACTCCCCCGACGCGCTCAAAAGCGCCCTCGAAGTCCTCGAAGCACGCCAACGCATCCCCGCCCAAGATCTCAACCTCCTCGCCACCCAACCCGAACAATTCCTCTATCCCGGAATCCTCGATTCCCCCCAAAAACCCGCCGCCGCCCGCGCCAGTCGCTACTGTCGCAACCTCCTGCGCGCGCGCCTAGAACTGCCGCCTTACCACTTAATTTCCTTCCTGGGCATGACCTTACAATACCAGGGTTCCGAACTCGCCACCGTCCAAAAACTCGGCGATCGCATCGCGCACCAACTCAACCGCCAACACTCCCTCAAAGCCATCCTGGAAGCACTCGAAGAAATCGTCACCTCAGAACGTTTTGAAGGCGTAGAAGAAGACAGCGACGATCGCTATTCGCGCCCCGGGCAACTCACCATCATCACCATGCACAAAGCCAAAGGACTCGATTGGGATTGCGTCTTCCTGCCCTTCCTCCACGAAGATCTAATTCCCGGCAAACCCTGGATTCCCAACGCCGCCAAATTCCTCGGCGACTTCACCCTCGCCGAAGTCGCCCGTGCCCAAATTCGTACTGCCCTGCACCAACAATACCTCGAAGGCTACAGCGATGCCGCCCAATTGCCGCAACCCCTCGAAGCTTGGGAACAAGCCTGCAAGCTCAAAAAAGCCGAAGAATACCGCCTGCTGTACGTCGCCATGACGCGCGCTAAACGCTTGCTGTGGATGTCTGCCGCTCGCCAAGCACCCTTTAGTTGGGGCGGGTGGCAACCGGGCGGAAACTTGCAGGGAAAAATCCCCTGTCCGGTTATTCCTGCGTTGCTCCAGAAGTTTCCCGCCGCGAATTAGTCGGGACGTTGTATGCCGAAATCTCTGTCGGGACGTTGTATACAACGTCCCTACTTAAGGTTTTAAAAGATCCGCAGCACCCGGTTGAGGCAGAGTGGGGGGCTTATAGTTGCTCGGGTTGGGTTGGATGGGCGCAGAAGGCGTTGCAGCCGGTTGAGGAGTTGAGTTGGGCTGGGGAGTGGGTTTAAAAATTGCCACCAGTGCGTCGATTAATTGTTCGCGTTGCTTGCGGTTGAAACTGCGAACGACGGCAATATCTTTATCCATCGGATTTTGTTGCAGGGTAGTCGAACCCGGATAGAGATCGGCGCGCATCGGATCGTTAATCCCTAAATAGTCAGCTAGCGTAATTTTCCAATCGAAGCGGTATTGGGGAGAGCGAGTTTTGATGTAGAGGTGATAGCGAATCAAACGAGTTGCGAGCGAGTTGTTCGGGTCGATTTCTCCAGTTTCGCGACTGATATACTGATTTTCTCGGGGCAATTCGGGCAAGCGTTGATAGAGGGACGGCGCGAATTGTTCGGGTTGGATAAACTGCGCGATCGCGGGTTCAGTTAATGGGAGGCGATGGAGTAGCCCACCTCCCAATGCTAAGAGCAGTCCGAGTACCAATGCTGCCCCCATCCGGAGAAAGGACGAGTCAGGGGTGAAATTGCGATCGATAGGAGGGTGGCTGGGGGGCGTGCGGCGGGAATTAGCACTCATAAGGACTTCGTTTCGGGTGACGTTGCGATCGCAAGTTAATCGCCAATGATTTCGGGTTGCGTAATTTCGTCTGACATTTCAATCACCGCGCGAATGACGGGTTTCATCATTGGATCGTCGTTGATCTCAAAATCTTCGTAGCGGCGGCGCTTGGCTCGATTGGCAACTTGGACGGTGATGCGGTAGCGATTGGATGCTGCACCAATCAAGCGATCGGCGTGAGCCATAATTTGAGAGGAGTCAAAAGCAGGACGTTTGCTCGCCATGAATTTAATATTCTTTAAAGATTAGAGACTCGTTTTTTTAGGGATTTGTAGCCCTTGGTATGAAAATTAAGTGTAGCATTAATCCATACAAACGTTGTCCTGCGGGACAGTGCTGGAGTGCAGATCTCGGCAGCACATTGAGTTGATTTTCATGACTATCTCTCCCTCTCTAAGTTCGATCGCCCAACGTCTGGTTCGAGTCCGCGCGCAATTGCCCGCCAACGTTCGTTTAATTGCCGTCACCAAGCAGGTTTCGGTTGAAGCGATACGCGCTGCTTATGCTGCCGGACAGCGGGATTTTGCTGAAAGTCGCTTGCAAGAAGCCCTCCCCAAGCAAGAACAACTCCAAGACTGCCCCGACATTTGCTGGCATTTTATCGGCCACTTACAAAGCAATAAAGCCCAAAAAGTTTTAGAACATTTCCCGTGGATTCACACTTGCGATAGCTTGAAGCTGGCTCAACGCTTGGATCGCCTTGCTGAGGGTCTTGACAAAATCCCTCAGATATGCGTGCAAGTGAAAGTCTTGCCCGACCCTCAGAAATACGGCTGGAGCGTTCCGGAATTATTCGCCGATTTACCCGATTTAAACAACTGTCGCAATCTCGACCTTTGCGGATTGATGGCGATTTTACCCTTAGAACTTTCCCCCTCGGAAATGCTGTCGGCGTTTCAATCCGTCCGTACCCTCGGCGATCGCATCAATGACGAAAATTATCCCAATTTAAACATCCAAGAGTATTCAATGGGAATGTCCGACGATTACCCCCTCGCCGTGCAAGCGGGGGCAACAATGGTTCGTTTGGGGCGCATTTTGTTCGGCGACAGAGAGAATTAAAACTCAAGAATTACGCTCGATTGCCGACTCCCTAACCGTCGACCTTCCCCGATCGCACCCTCTTTTCATCCTAATTTACTGCCAACAGAGAAAAAATTAGCGCGGCTATAGCGGATCGAAAAATTTGGCAGTAATATAGCAATTAAATAAATCTAACTGCCTTGGGAAGCAGGGCGGCTGCGCGGGTTCTCCACCATGATGGAGATAAACGGTGCAAACCGAGAGACGCTGTGTAAGACCGAATTGTCCTCGTACAAAGAGGGAACGGCGAGTGAGACGCGAAGCCCTAATCGGTTGCGAAGCGGATTGGGGTACTTCACAATATGGTAAACTTCTACATCAATTCAGTTTCGATTGGGGTAGAAGCGAGGTAAAGTAAACACTGTTGCACCAGAGTGATGCGATTCGTCGAATTCCCCACTCCGGCAGCATCGAGTTTAAACCCAACTCGAAGCCCAACTGAGTTAATTCTTGGGTCAAGCTAGTTGCCTATGTCCAACACCATGTTGAGGAAGGGTGAATTGTGAACATTTTTACAAAGTTGAGAGATTTCGTCAGTCTGAATGAGACTGAGGATTACGAGTATTACGAAGATGAGGCGGAGGTCAACGAATATCCGAACAATTTGCAGGAAATTCCAACCGCCCCTCCCGAAGAGGATCGCAATCCTCGTCGTAGAAATCGCGATCGCACAATGGTAAATCCAGCAACAGATATGACAGCAGCAGCCCCTCGAAATAATGTTATCGGAATGCCGGGAGCGGCAGCCGGTTTGTCGGAAGTCGTGGTTTTTGAACCTCGCTCTTTTGAAGAAATGCCGCAAGTGATTCAAGCCCTGCGGGAACGCAAATCGGTCGTACTCAACCTAACGATTATCGATCCCGACGAAGCTCAGCGCGCTGTAGACTTCGTAGCTGGGGGAACTTACGCCATCGACGGCCATCAAGAGCGAATCGGGGAAAGCATCTTCCTATTCACGCCGAGTTGCGTTCAAGTCACGACGCAAGCTGGCACAATTCACGAAGTCCCTCAAGTTCCAGTTGCGCCCCGTCCCACAGTCGGACAAGCGCAAGTTTGGACTCGCGAAGACGCTCGTTTAGCGCAGTAGAGGAAAACGTGAGCGTTCGGTTCGGCTCGATCGGCGGCGGGGTAATGGGGGAAGCCCTTTTATCTCGCTTGATTGCTGCCAATTTCTGCGCGCCCGAATCGGTTCTCGTGAGCGAACCGTCGGCAGAGCGGCGCGAATTTTTGCAGCAGCGGTATGGGGTGGGGGTGACGGCAGATAACAGCGAGGCAGCCGCTTCGGATATCGTGCTGCTTGCCGTTAAACCCCAAGTCTTAGAACTCGTAGCCGTCGATCTTGCCGCAAAAGGAGGATTGAAACCAGGGGCGCTACTGCTCTCGATTTTAGCGGGAGTCTCGCTGGGTCGTTTGCGGGAAGCATTGGGCAAGGCGGCGATGGTTCGAGCGATGCCAAATCTTCCTTTAACGGTAGGGGAAGGAATGACCGCGATCGCGTCTAGCGCCGAAACAACCCCCGCTCAAATCCAGCAAGCGAAAGAAATTTTTAGCGCCGTCGGTCAAGTCGTGGAAGTGCCGGAATCGTTAATGGATGCGGTAACGGGACTATCGGGATCGGGGCCGGCGTTTGTGGCGATCGCGATCGAAGCCCTCGCCGATGGTGGCGTAAAAGCGGGCTTGCCTCGAGGGATTGCGTCCCAACTCGCCCTGCAAACCGTTCTGGGAACGGCGAAACTGCTGCAAGAAAGCGGCTGGCATCCGGCAGAACTGAAAGATCGCGTTACCAGTCCCGGCGGAACCACGATCGCGGGCGTAGCGGAACTCGAAAAAGGTGGATTGCGCTCGGCGCTCATTTCTGCCGTTGATAAAGCTTACGAGCGATCGCGAGAACTCGGACGCAGTTGAGGCTTGAGGCTTCATTTTTCGGTAAAGTTGGAATGCTATCACTGAATTGCTGTTTGCTGAGGACGAATGACTGACCCTCAACTCCCTCCTACAACTGCTCTAGCCCATCAACCCACTCGTCGGGCAGAAAGCGAAAACTGGTTTGAATATCCCATCCGCGTTCAGCCCCATCATACCGATTACGCCGGTCTCGTCTGGCACGGTTCTTATATTGCTTGGATGGAAGAAGCGCGCGTCGAATGTTTGCGTTCGATCGGCATTAATTTTGCCGACTTGGTGGAACTCGGTTGCGATCTTCCCGTTGTCGAACTTTCCGTTCGCTACCATCAACCGCTGCGCTTAGGAATGCAGGCGATTGTTAAAGCGCGCACGAACGGGATGGATGGCGTGCGGATTTTTTGGGACTATCGAATTGAATGTCCGGAACATCGCCAACTGTATGTAACGGCTAGAGTGACCTTAGTAACGGTCGATCGCGAGAAAGGTAAGATTTTGCGCAAGTTGCCGCCTGTAATGCAGGAGGTTCTGGTCAAATTAGGACGAACCCCAACTTAATCCCAATCCGATTCATATGTTATATTAAGTGTCTTAACCTTCTCGAATCGGAGTGTCGATAAGAATGAAACAAATGGGAACCCATCTGGTCGTCGATGCGTGGCAAGCTCCGGGAGAGTTGCTCAATGACCCCGAACGCATCCGCCGCGCGATTCTTGATGCCATTGATGCCGGAGAGGCTACCCTGATTGACTTGTGCGTTCACCAGTTCAGTCCCCACGGCGTTACGGCAACCGCTACCCTGGCTGAGTCTCACATTGCCATTCATACCTGGCCCGAGTACGGTTACTTTGCTGCCGATTTGTTTTTCTGCGGTCGCGGGAAACCAAAAGAAGCGATGAAACTGCTTCAAACTGCGCTGCAAGCGAAGCAGATGACGATGCGAGAGACCGAGCGAGGTTTTCCTGCCCCGACTCCCGAACTCGAAGGCGACTTGGAGGAATTCAACGGGATCGCAAAACAAGTTGCGATTCGTTAACTCAAATTTCGCAAGCCTAACTCCTTCAATCGCTTTCTTTGAAGTAGGGCGGTTTCAGAAGCTCCGATCTTGAAGGTTGTTTCTGCTTCTGAAGTTAAATCCGCCCTTCCTCTGTCGAGCCTTCTGCACGGAATTAAGAGCTTTCCCGAGCAGAATATTTCCGTCGGTAAAATTGTCTGCCGACCGACACTCCGAAACCGCGATGCTTAAGTTAGCTCGCTTAAAGTTAGCAGTTTGACAGAGGAGAACGGTGTTGTCTTTGGTTTTAATCTTTGCATTAGCGCTGATGCCCCTGCTGATTTCTCTGGTTGTTTTACGCCGAATCAAGCGGAGGTGGCAAGCGCGACTGAGGCGAATCGATACGATGAGTTCCTATCGTTCGCAATTGCACAGCCTGCCGAGTTTAAGCGAGGAAATCTCCGAGCTTCACGACTATTTTATTGGAGATTTGAGTTGTCGCTACAATGCTCGTTCTCCTTACGTTCGCTGTGCGGTTAATCCGGACGGACCTTGCGAGGGCTGCATCCACTACCAACAGAAATATCGCACGGCGGGCGA
This sequence comes from Oscillatoria sp. FACHB-1406, assembly GCF_014698145.1. Taxonomy (NCBI): domain Bacteria; kingdom Bacillati; phylum Cyanobacteriota; class Cyanophyceae; order Oscillatoriales; family Oscillatoriaceae; genus Oscillatoria; species Oscillatoria sp. FACHB-1406. The sequence continues at coordinate 100,782 of NZ_JACJSM010000020.1, forward strand.
TCGCAACCCCAAAAGGCGATCGTAATTTATTTTATCCTTTGGGTTGCAAGCGCTTGCTAACCCAGGAAATAATACCGCTTAGAATTGCACCGCCCATCAAAAGACCGATAGCAGGCGTAAAAACGGGTTCCCAAAGTCTGTACCACAAATCGAAACCCAAGTTAACATGGGCAGCTTGACCGAGTAGCGCGATCGCAAACCAAGCAAAGGCAAATAAAACAAAAAAAACATTAAAAACCAACAACTTATTTAAGCCGTTCAAAAATTTCTCTTTCATCGCGCTCTACGCTCTCAACAATCGTTTTTGAAGATTACAGCCAATCAACAGTAGCAAATTCATCGAAAAATTGGGTAGAAACCCTGTCCTTACTTCGACAAGCGTTCGACTGAGCGCTCACGCCGAAGTCTCAGCAACCATCTAGGACGGCTTTATCTTAAAAGTTTAACGCCATCACAGAACTGACGCTATAATGTGAGGATGGATAAAGCCTATCGCTACCGTTTCTATCCTACCACCGAGCAAGAATCACTCTTGCGACGGACAATGGGCTGTGTACGGCTCGTCT